>DASYHY010000069.1:0-6089 GCA_036252795.1 Aurantimonas sp.
TAAACCGTCCCGCCGATGATCGCTCTCGAAGTCGGGGGAGCCCCTCGCACCGTCCGGCTCCCATGCAGCGAAGAGTACGAGTAGGCGAATGATCGAAGCGTCCGGAGCGAGGCGGAACGGGCAGGCGGCCATTGCCGTGGCACGTCTGCTTCGCGAGCGCATGGACGAACTCGTGGCGCCCGGCATCCGGGAGCCGCGAGAGCGGCGGCTGCAGGCCTGGTCGATCGGCATGCCTATCGCCACGGGCCTCGCCGCGACCGTGCTGTCGCCGGTCCTCGCCGTGATGGGCATGGACGTAACGGCCGTGGTCGCGCCGCTGCTGCTGGCGGGACTCCTGCTCGCCGCGGCGGCCTGGCTCGCCAATCGCGGCAGCCTCGATGCCGCCGCCTGGTTCTACGGCACGCTGATGCTTCTGGCGGTGGGCGCCGCCGTCTTCGCGACCGGCTGGCTGTCCGCCGCCTGGCTGTTGGCCCTGCCCATCCTGCCGGTCGAAGCGCTCGTCGCAGGGCGGCGCCAGCTGGCGGCAGCCCTGGCGGGCTCGCTCGTCGCCATGCTCGGCACGGGCGCGCTCTTCGCCGGGCTTCCTCCGCTTTCCTTCGGCGCCGGTTCAACGTTCGCCGCTATCATCCTGTTGTTCCATGCGCTCATTTCCAGCCACCGGCTGCTGAAACGCAGGCAGGCCTGCCGGGCGGCTGCGGGGGCTGCGGACGGGCAGGACATTGCGGCGGCGGCGGAATTCTTCGATGCTGCATGGCTGCGGGTCGGCCGCGACGGCGATATCCTGAGTGCCTCGCAAGCGGCCCGCCGGCTGATGGCGATGGACGACGCGGTGCCTGCCGCCGCCAGCCTCTTCGCCCAGATCCATCCCGCCGACCTTGCCGAGCTCTCGTCGGCGCTGACTGCCACCGGCCGCGAGGGCGGCAGCCGGCGGATCGAGCTGCGGCTGCGCCGGCGCGACGGCACGTGGCGGCCCAGCCTTGCGGCATTGGCCGCCGTTCCGGGCGGCGAGGCGATCGACATCGCGGTCACCGCGCTGGTCGAGGATCGTCCGGATGCGCGCGCGCTCCAGACGGCGCTGGAGACGGCCAACCAGTCCTCGGCAGCCAAAAGCCATTTCCTTGCCGCGGTGAGCCACGAGCTGCGCACGCCGCTCAACGCCATCATCGGCTTCTCGGACATTCTCGACCAGGAGTTCTTCGGCGGTTTCGAGAGCGACCGGCAGAAGGAATATGTCGGCCTCATCCGCCAGTCGGGGCAGCACCTGCTTTCGGTCGTCAACAGCCTGCTCGACGTCTCGAAGATCGAGGCCGGGCGCTACGAGCTGCTGCCGGAACCGTTCTCGCCCTCCGAGGCGATGGCCGCGGCAGCCGACGTCGTGCGCGACGAGGCGCGGCGGAAGGGGCTGCGGCTCGACCTGCGGCCCTGCCAAGTCGAGACGATCGTCGCCGATCGTCGCGCCTGCCACCAAATCCTCCTGAACCTCCTGTCGAACGCCGTGAAGTTCACCGATAGCGGCGTCGTCACCCTGGAGGCCCGATCCGATGCCGAATCGATCGAGATCTGCGTGAGCGATACCGGCATCGGCATCAGCGACGCCGACATCGCCATGCTGGGCCGGCCCTTCGTCCAGGTCTCCTGCGGCACGGCGCGGCGGTTCCAGGGCACCGGCCTCGGCCTGTCCCTGGTCAAGGGACTCGTCGAACTGCATGGCGGCACCTTCGCCATCAGCAGCCAGCCGGCCATCGGTACCATGGTGACGATCCGGCTGCCGCGCGATTGCACGAGCCTCGACGATCCGTCATCCCATCCCAAGGAAAACATCGTAGCGCTGAGTGATGCCCGCACCAAAACGAACACCCCCACGAAGCTCGAAGAAGCACGCCGCACGGCCTAGGATCGGCGGCAGGCTGCTGTCGATCGGCGGCCGCGGCCTGCGGGCAGGCGGTGCCGTGCTGGCGCGCCGCCCGGCTCTGTCGGCCGGCCTTGCCGCATTCGGCATCCTGTTCGGCGGCATGAGCGCCAACGCGATCTACGGACAGCCGGGCAAGCATCCGCAGCCTCTGCTGGCGACCCGCGGCGACGCCGGCGACGTGGCGACGGCACAGCTGGCCAATGACAGCCGCCTGATGCCGGTGCCGCTGGTCGAGGAGGTGCAGTCGGCTCTGGCGTCGGCGGGCTACTACCAGGCCGCCGTCGACGGCAAGCCCGGCCCGGCGACCGAGGCGGCCGTGAGGGCCTTCCAGGAGGCGCACGGGCTGACCGTGGACGGGGCGGCGACGCCGCAGCTGTTGGCCCAGCTCCGCCAGCCTGCCACCGGCGGGAAGCATTCGCCCGTGCCCGATCCGATGGCCGTGGCGAGCCTCGAGGAACGGATGGGCCGGACGAGCCGGCCGCTCGTTCAGGACGAGACGACCGACATGTTCGAGGAGACGCGGGAGAGTTCGCTCGCGACGCTCAGCGAGGACGAGCTGGTGCGGCGGATCCAGGCCGGGCTGAACGCGGCGCAGGTGGCGGAATTGTCGGCCGACGGGATACCCGGTGAACGCACCCGCGCGGCGATCCGCACCTTCGAGGCGCTGGAGGGGCTGGAGGTCACCGGCACGCCGGATCCGCGCATCCTCGAGCGGCTGATCGAGATCGGCGCGATCCGGTGAGAGCGGCGCCGCCGCGATGCGGATAACCAGCGAGCTCTTCGTTTCGCAGCTGCTGCGCCGGCTCTTTGCGGCAGGCGAGTTCGCGGCGGTCGTGCGCCGCGGCGCGGAGGCGGCGGGCGCGATCTTCGTCGTCTCGCGCGATCGATCCGGCGATTTGCGGCTCTATGGGCCGGCGCCCCAGAGCCTCGGCGAGGACGATGGCGCGCGCCGGTTCATGGCCGAGCCGGTGGCGGACGACGCGGCGATGGAGCAGCGTTTCGCCCGCGAGGCCCGCTTCGATCCGGATTTCTGGGTGGTCGAGATCGAGACCGGGAACGTCGGCGACTATCTCGACATCATCGAGGAATGACGCGCAGCCGGCGCCGCCCGATCTAACGGATACCCGAGACGGCGTTATGGGCGGCAGGGGCCAGGCGGCGCCGACCGAAGGCAGGGCGCGGCGCTGCGGCAGCGCGAAGCCGCGGCTCGAGTTCGGCAGCCTCGGGCTGGAGTGCGGGCGAGGCTATCCGGGTGGCCCGGGGTGCGGCGATACGCAGCCGCGTCCGGCAGATGTCGGCGTCGAGCTCCCGGTATCGCCTCTTCATCGCCTCGAAGGCGCCGACGTCGAGGCCGATGCGGGGCTTCAAGAGCATGATGATGGTCAGCGCGTCGCCACTGCCGAGGCGCAGCGCCTTCAATGCCGCAGCGAGAATTTCGCCCTGCGGCTCGGCGATGAGTTCCACCATCGTCGCCGGGTCGACGCCAAGCATCGTCGCGAGCCCGGCATAGGCATCCTCGATCTCGCCGGCGCGGGCCGCGGCGATGATGCCCGCGACCGTGCCGGCCGGTCTGGCCGCGGCTTTTCGGGGCGCAGAGCCCGGCTGCACGAGCTGCATCAGCGTAGCGCGGGCCTCGGCAGCGGTCTTCGGGCGAGGGGCCGCCAGATCTTCGCGGGTCGCGGCGGCCGGGCGGCGCGCGACGGGAACCGGCTGTGGCGGCAGGGCAGCGTCGGCGGCCAGCTGTTCGCTTCGCTCTTCCGCGAGGCTGCGGCGGCCAGGGTCGGACGAGGCGGCCAGCGCAGCGAGATCGTCCGTGTCGAGGCATGGGCTGGATCGCAGGAACGGCCCGACAACATCGGCCGGCGCGGCGAGAAGGCATTCCACGACGTTGCGCGGCAGGGACGGGGCCGTGGCGAGCGACCGGGCGATGGCCGACTGCGTGTCGAGGCTCAGCCTGTCCCAGACGGGCACGAGCAGCCGACCGAGACTGCGGGCCCGATGTTCGCTCGGATTGCGTAGAGCGGCATAGTTCGCCACGGCGGCGCGGACCACCGTATCGAACCCGCCGCGACCGGCTTCCTTCTCCAGCGAGCGAAAGATGCGCGGCGCCTCGTCCTTCATGGGACTCCCGGATAGTTGATGGACGGTTTCCTCGGTCGAAAGGTTTATGCAAGATATATTAGCAAGCTGTTAACTCTGCGCCGGTCATCTGTCGCCATGCCGCTTCCGCAACGGCAGGAGCGGCATCGCCAGAACGAGGAGGATGCAGGCATGGGCAAGATCGTCGCCTTTCGGGCCGAGCGACGCCGCAGCAAGCAAGGTCGCCCGCCCGCCGACGCAGCCGGGGGAATGGGCGAGATCGTCCTTCTGCCCTGTGTCCGGCGGGAACGGCTGGTATCGGCCGCCGATGCGCTGGAGCCGAAGGCCGCCACAGGCGGACCCTCCGGCGGGGACCATCGCTATCCGCCCCGGCTGGGGGCGGGATTGGCGGCAAGCGGCTCGGTCGGGACGCAGGCCAGCGAGCGGACGAAGGCGTCGATCGACGGACGTTTGCTCTCCTCGTCCACCAGCACGCGGATCGTCATATAGCCCTCGACGAGGCTCACCTCGACCGGGATCGACGTGGTCTCCCGATCGAGGCTCAGTTCGTCCGCAGCGTCGATGATCTGCTGCCGCGTTCCGACCAGGAGATCGAAGGTGCCGGCGACGGCAGACCGGTCGTTGATGCTGTAGAGATTGTCGCCGCGCCGGTCATAGATCGAGGCCGACCAGAACGGGGCCTGGCTCTGGGCCGCGAACAGGCGGACCGGGCCGTCGGCCAGCGAGAAGCGGCAGCTGGCGGCGATGAAGGCCGGATCCACGAAGGCGAAATCGTGCTGCTCCGAACCGGCAGCAGCCGTGATGCGATCCGGCCCCGCGACCCGCAGCGGCTCGACCCGCACCACGTCGTACATGCCGCCGAGCGCCGACAGGCGGCCCCAGGCGTTGTTCTCCGCCAAAGTGGGCATGACGAAGATGACGGCGATGTGGACGAGCGCCGCACCGACGAGACCCGCCACGATCGCGAGCAAGAGCTTACCCATCGAGGCATTTCTCCTGCTTCAGTTCGGGCAGGACGACGTTCGCGACGCCGCTGGCGGCGCTGACGGGCGTATCGTAGAGCGACAGAGCCAGGACGAGAGGCCCGGTGCCCGACGTCGCCAGCCAGTTGCCGGCGCGCGCCCGGGGGCCGATGGCGATCTCGAAGGAATTGTCCTCCGCGCGCATCAGATTGTTCGAGGTGAGCCAGGCGACGCGCCCGGCGCCCGGCTGGATCAGCCGGCCGTCGGGAGAATAGGGAGCGATGGTCCAGACGCGGGCGGCGGGTGCCTGGCCGGCGAGCCGATACTGGCATTCGCGCCGCAGCGGCAGCCCGGCGGCATCGCGATCGGCCGTGAACTGCACGCCCTCGCCGAGGCCGAGGGTCAGATTGCCGACCCTGGCCAGCCGTGCCTTGGAGTAGGGATCGGCATCGGGTGCGCCGGCACTGGGATTGGCGACCCACGGCCCCACCGTCACCGTGCCGATTTCGGCCGACTGGTCCAGCGCCAGCCGGGCCGACCAGCCGCCGAGGCCGAGCGCGATGAGGAGCGCTGTCAAGACGAGGAGGGTGAAGCGCATGCGCCGAAAATCCCGATCCGGTCACCGATTGGCGGCAGACGACCTATTGCTGCGCGTCGTCGCCCGTCCCGCGGGCGGAGGCAAGCTTTTCGGACTCGAGAGGCGGCAGTTCGTCCAGCGCCCGCGCGATGTCGGCCAGCACCGCCTGCGCCGCGCCGGTGAGCGTCTCGAGGCGCGGCGGGGCTTCCGCGCCCTCGGCCACCTCGGCCTCCGGCTTGCCCTCCGGGAACGGGTCTTCCAGATAGGGGATCGGCTTCAGGTCGACGTTCTTGTGGGCCGTCTCCATGAAGCGCTGCCACGTCATGGCCGGCAGCGAGCCGCCGGTCATGTTCTTGGTCGGCCGGTAATTGTCGTTTCCGAACCAGACCGAGCCGATATAGTTGCCGGTGAAGCCCACGAACCAGGCATCGCGGTAGCTCTGGGTGGTGCCCGTCTTGCCGCCGACGCGGGTCATGGACAGCTGCGCCCGCCGTGCGGTTCCCCCTTCGGTCACCCTGACGAGCATCTCGTTCATCGA
>DASYHY010000070.1:0-7952 GCA_036252795.1 Aurantimonas sp.
CATGACCACAGTCATCAAGGGCGGGACGATCGTCACCGCCGATCTCACCTACAAGGCGGACATCCTGATCGACGGTGAGACCATCGCCGCGATCGGGCCCGATCTCGACGGCGACACGGTGATCGACGCCTCGGGTGCCTATGTCATGCCCGGCGGCATCGACCCGCACACCCACATGGAAATGCCCTTCATGGGCACGTATGCGGCGGAGGATTTCGACACCGGCACGGCGGCCGCGCTCTCGGGTGGTACGACGATGGCGGTCGATTTCTGCCTGCCGAGCCCGGGCCAGGGCCTGATCGACGCCCTGCAGCAATGGTACCAGAAGGCCGGCAAGGCCCGGACCGACTACTCGTTCCACATGGCGATCACCTGGTGGGACCAGCCCGTCTTCGACGAGATGCCGAAGGTCGTGGAACAGGGCATCAACACCTTCAAGCACTTCATGGCCTACAAGGGTGCGCTGATGGTGAACGACGACGAGATGTTCGCGTCGTTCCAGCGCTGCGCCGAACTCGGCGCCATGCCGCTCGTCCATGCCGAGAACGGCGACGTCGTCGCCTCGCTGCAACAGAAGCTCATGGCCGAGGGTAACAGCGGTCCCGAGGCGCATGCCTTCTCGCGCCCGCCCGAGGTCGAGGGCGAGGCGGTCAACCGGGCGATCATGATCGCCGACCAGGCCGGCGTGCCGCTCTATGTCGTGCACGTCTCCTGCGAGCAGGCGCACGAGGCGATCCGCCGCGCGCGGGCGAACGGCATGCGGGTCTTCGGCGAGCCGCTGATCCAGCACCTGGTGCTGGACGAAAGCGAGTATTTCAACGCCGACTGGGACTATGCCGCCCGGCGCGTGATGTCGCCGCCCTTCCGCAACAGGCAACACCAGGATTCGCTGTGGGCGGGGCTTGCCTCCGGCTCGCTGCAGGTGGTGGCGACCGACCACTGCGCCTTCACCAGCGAGCAGAAGCGCATGGGGGTCGGCGACTTCACCAAGATCCCCAACGGCACCGGCGGGCTGGAGGACCGGATGCCGGTGCTGTGGACCCGGGGCGTGCGCACCGGCCGGCTGACGATGAACGAGTTCGTCGCGGTGACCTCGACCAACATCGCCAAGATCCTGAACATCTACCCGAAGAAGGGTGCCATCCTGCCCGGTGCCGACGCCGACCTGGTCGTATGGGATCCGTCGGCGACGAAGACGATCGCCGCCAGCCGGCAGAAGTCGATCATCGACTACAACGTCTTCGAGGGCATCGAGGTGACCGGCCTGCCGGCGATCACGCTGTCACGCGGCCGCGTTGCCTACAAAGACGGCGAGATCCGCGCCGACCGCGGCGACGGCCGCTTCGTCGAGCGGCCCGCCGGCGCCCCGGTGGGCAAGGCGCTGTCGACCTGGAAGGAACTGACCGCGCCGCGCGGGGTGGAGCGGTCTGGAATCCCTGCGGGAGTCTGAACGCAACCGGCCGGGCTCCCGCGAGCCCGGCCGGTAACTTCGGCGTCGTAAGGGCGAAGTGCCTTACTCGGCGGCGAGCATTTTGGTGATGTCGAGCAGGATGAACTCGTTACGCCGCGCTTCATGCCGCCGGCGACCACCCCGGCACGAGCTCTTCCAGATCCGGCCGCAGGACGACGCTTTCCTGCTCGTTCGGATCGGTGCGGGCGATGACGGCGACGCAGGGCTCGGTGCCGGGATTGTACGGCAGATGCGGCACCCCGGCGGGAATGTAGAAGAGGTCGCCCGCGGCGACGGTCTCATGATGCTCGAGCCGGTCTCCCCACCACGTGCCGGAGATGCCGCTGACGACGAAGATCGCCGTCTCGTGGTTCTCATGGAGGTGGGCCTTCGCACGCCCGCCGGGCGGAATCGTCAGGAGGTGCATGCAGATGCCCGAGGCGCCGACGGTTTCCCGTGCAATTCCCTGGAAATAGCTGAAGCCCTGCTTGCCGTCATAGGTGGAAACCGGCCTTATGAGACGGCATTGCGGACGGTGGGACGAAAAGGACGAGGATGCAGTCATCGGAAGATCTCCCTGCGAGGACGCAGGAAACCCCAGTCGGAGCCCGTCGGCAAGATGGTGATGCCACCCGCGCCGCAGGTGAGCCCGTCATCGCGGCGCGCGGCCTCGACCTCGTCTTCCAGACAGCCGACACGCCGGTGCATGCGCTGAAGGACATCGATCTCGACATCTTCAAAGGCGAGTTCGTCTCGCTGATCGGCCCGTCCGGCTGCGGCAAGACGACCCTGCTGCGCGTCATCGCCGATCTCGAGCAGCCGACCGCCGGCAGCATCTCGGTCAACGGCATGACCCCGGACGAGGCGCGGCGGGCGCGGGCCTATGGCTACGTCTTCCAGGCCGCCGCGCTCTATCCCTGGCGCAGCATCGAGAAGAACGTTGCGCTGCCGCTGGAGATCATGGGCTACGATCGCGCCGAGCGGCAGCGGCGGATCGCGGCCAACCTCGACCTCGTCGGTCTTTCCGGCTTCGGCCGCAAGTTTCCCTGGCAGCTCTCCGGCGGTATGCAGCAGCGCGCGTCGATCGCCCGTGCGCTGTCCTTCGACCCCGACCTCCTCTTGATGGACGAGCCCTTCGGCGCGCTCGACGAGATCGTCCGCGACCATCTGAACGAGGAACTCCTGAAGCTCTGGGCCAAGACGGGGAAGACGGTCGTCTTCGTCACCCATTCGATCCCGGAGGCGGTCTTCCTGTCGACCCGCATCGTGGTGATGAGCCCGCGGCCGGGCCGCATCCACGAGATCATCGACTGCGACCTCGGGCCCGATCGGCCGCTGGAGATCCGCGAGACGCCGGAATTCCTGGCCATCGCCCACCAGGTGCGCGAGGGGCTGCGGGCCGGGCATGGTTATGATTGAGCGGACGGGCAGGCCGTGACCGCTCCCTCAACCCGCATCGCCGAGCCGGGTGCCGCGACCGGCTACTCGGCGCCGCTGACGCGTCTCGGGCGCCGCATGGCGGCGGGGCAGGCATTGCCGGTCCTCACCGTCCTCGCCGTCATCCTGGCCGGCTGGTATCTCGCCGCGATCGGGATGAACTGGGCGACCGAGACCGTGAAGCTCGAGCGCGCCGGCGAGCCCTACGGCGTCAGCGACACGATCGCCGCGACCTGGTCCGCCGAGCGGCCGGTGCTGCCGGCACCGCACCAGATCGCGGTGGAGCTCTGGTCATCCACGGTCGACGTCAGGCCGAGTTCGCCGCGATCGCTGCTGTACCACTCCTGGGTCACGCTCTCCTCGACGCTGGTCGGCTTCCTCATCGGCACGGCCCTCGGCGTGCTGCTCGCCGTCGGCATCATCCATTCGCGCACGCTCGACAAGAGCCTGATGCCCTGGCTCGTGGCCTCGCAGACGATCCCCATCCTCGCCATCGCGCCGATGGTCATCGTCGTGCTCAATTCCGTCGGCGTGACGGGGCTGCTGCCGAAGGCCTTCATCTCGACCTATCTGTCGTTCTTCCCGGTCGCGGTGGGCATGGTGAAGGGCCTGCGCTCGCCCGACATCATGCTGCTCGACCTGATGCATACCTACTCGGCGAAGCGCCGGCAGACGCTGGCGAAGCTGCGCTGGCCGGCCTCGACTCCGTTCCTGTTTGCTTCGATGAAGGTGGCCGTCGCCGCGGCGCTGGTCGGCGCGATCGTCGGCGAACTGCCGACCGGCGCGGTCGCGGGGCTCGGGGCCAGGCTCCTCGCCGGCTCCTATTACGGTCAGACGATCCAGATCTGGTCGGCGCTGGTCGCCGCGGCGATCATGGCCGGCTGCCTCGTCTGGCTGGTCGGGCTCGGCGAGCGCTGGGTCCTGCGGCGCATGGGGACCCGGCCATGAGGGCCGCGTCCGCCACCACGGCCGGGCCGGCCGCGATCGCGCTCAATGCCGCGCTGGCCGGCGGGGCGGGACTCTATGCGCTGTCGCTGCTTGACGGCGGTAGCGGGCGGCTGCTGCTCGTCGTCGCGTTCGGCTTCTGGCTGCTCGCGTGGCGGCTCACGGCAAGCCTGGCGGCGGTGGAGCCGGAAGGCCGTGCTACCCGCGCCGCGATCGGAATCGCGCTGCCGGCGCTCTTCGGCCTGACGCTGCTGCTCCTGTGGGAACTCGTCGTGCGCGGTCTCGACGTGCCCAGCGTGCTCCTGCCGCCGCCGTCGATGATTGGCGCGCAGATCGCCGGATCGCTCTCCATCCTGTGGGCCGATTTCCGCCAGACCTTCCTGAAGGCGGTGCTCGCCGGCTACTTCCTCGGCTGCGGCGCCGGCTTCGTGGCGGCGGTGCTGGTCGACCGGTCGCCGTTCCTCAAGCGCGGCCTGCTGCCGATCGGCAATCTCGTGTCGGCCCTGCCGATCGTCGGCGTGGCGCCGATCATGGTCATGTGGTTCGGCTTCGACTGGCAGTCCAAGGCCGCCGTCGTGCTGGTGATGACCTTCTTCCCGATGCTGGTGAACACGGTTGCCGGGCTGCAGGCGGCGGGAGCGATGGAGCGCGACCTGATGCGCACCTATGCCGCGGGCCCCTCGCAGAGCCTTCTCAAGCTGCGCCTGCCCGCGGCCTTGCCCTTCATCTTCAATGCGCTGAAGATCAACACGACGCTGGCGCTCATCGGCGCCATCGTCGCCGAGTTCTTCGGCACGCCGATCGTCGGCATGGGGTTCCGCATCTCGGCCGAGATCGGCCGCATGAACACCCCGATGGTGTGGGCCGAGATCGCCGTCGCGGCGCTGGCCGGCTCACTCAGCTACGGCTTGGTGGCGCTGATCGAGCGGTGGTCGACCTTCTGGCATCCGTCCTATCGCGAGGGATAGGCGGCAAACCATGTGCAGCAAAGGAGAAGGCTTATGAGGAAGTTTCTGGCAGGGGCTGCGGTCGCTCTCGCGACCATGGGCGTCGGGGCACCGGCGTCGGCGCAGGACGCGCTGACGCTGCAGCTCAAATGGGTTACGCAGGCGCAGTTCGCCGGCTACTACGTGGCGCAGGAGAAGGGCTTCTACGAGGAGGCGGGCCTCGACGTCACCATCAAGCCGGGTGGCCCCGACATCGCGCCGGTGCAGGTGCTGGCCGGCGGCGGCGCCGACGTGGTCGTCGACTGGATGCCCTCGGCGCTGGCGGCGCGGGAAAAGGGCGTGGCGCTGGTCAACATCGCCCAGCCGTTCGAGCGCTCCGGCATGATGCTGACCTGCCGCAAGGAGACCGGCATCGAGAGCCCGGAGAATTTCGCGGGCAAGACGCTGGGCGTCTGGTTCTCCGGCAACGAGTATCCGTTCCTGTCCTGGATGTCGAAGCTCGGCCTGCCGACCGAAGGCGGCCCGAACGGCGTCACGGTCATCAAGCAGGGCTTCAACGTCGACCCGCTGATCCAGAAGCAGGCCGACTGCATCTCCACCATGACCTACAACGAATACGGTCAGGTGCTCGACGCCGGCATCCCGGAGGAGGAGCTGGTGGTGTTCAACTACACCGATCAGGGTGTCGCGACCCTTGAGGACGGGCTCTACGTGCTGGAGGAGGACCTCCAGGATCCGGAGATGGTCGACAAATACGCCCGCTTCGTGAACGCCTCGATGCGGGGCTGGGAGTATGCCGCCGAGAACCCCGACGAAGCGGCCGAGATCGTCATCGACAACGACATGACCGGGGCCCAGACGCTCGAGCACCAGCGGTTCATGATGGGCGAGATCGCGAAGTTGCTCGGCGACGATGCGGCACTCGACATGGCGGCTGCCGAAAACACCGTGGCCGTCCTGATGGGCGGTGGGTCGGATCCCGTCATCACCAAGGCACCGGAGGGGGCCTGGACCAGCACCGTCACCGACAAGGCCGCCGAACTAGACTAGTCGGGCGACGGTCCACGCAGGGCGAGGTCGACCATCCGGCCTCGCCTGCTGCGCCGCTCATGATAACCGGCAGGTTATGCCCGGCGGCGGAATATCATTGGCGCACGGTGGGATCCTCCCTCATCCTTCGGCTCGGGAGGGATGCCGCAGGCGCGCTGCGAAGGGAGCCGGGAGGGCGATCGGTTGCAGCGCCTCGCTCCGGCGTCGCCACGGGCAGGGCCGACAGGCCGCATCTGGGAGGATCACATGCTCAAGACACTCGCGAGACTGAAGCTTGCCGCCGTCGCGCTGGCCTTCATGTCCGGCAGCTCGTTCGCCCAGGAGGTGACGCTGCGCGTCCATCAGTTCCTGCCGGCGCAGGCGACCATCCCCGCCAACGTCCTCACTCCCTGGGCCGAGAAGCTCACGGCGGAGTCGGACGGCCGGATCGCCGTCGAGTTCTACCCCTCGATGCAGCTCGGCGGCACGCCGCCCGACCTCTTCGATCAGGCGCGGGACGGGGTGGCCGACGTCGTCTGGACGGTGCTCGGCTACACGCCGGGGCGCTTTCCCAAGGCCGAGACCTTCGAGCTGCCGTTCCTGATGACCGACGCGGTCTCGACGTCGAAGGCCTTTCAGGAGTTCGTCGAGAAGAACGCCGCCGACGAGTTCGACGAGGTGCATCTGCTGGCGGTGCATACGCACGGGCCGGGACTGTTCCATACCAAGGTCCCGATCGCGCGGCTGGAAGACGTCTCGGGAATGAAGATCCGCGGCGGGTCGCGGATCATCAACGACCTCCTGACCAAGCTGGGGGCGACACCGGTGGGCATGCCGGTTCCGGCCGTTCCGGAATCGCTGTCGAAGGGCGTGATCGACGGCGCGACGGTGCCGTGGGAGGTGACCCTGCCGCTGCGGATCGCCGAACTCGTCCAACATCACACGGGCTTCACCGGCGAGAACGGTCTCTACACCCAGACCTTCGCCATCGTGATGAACGCCGACACCTATGAGGGCCTGCCCGACGATCTGAAGGCCATCGTCGACGCGAATTCCGGCATGCCGCTTGCGACCATGGCCGGCGAGGCGATGGAGGCGGCAGATGCTGCCGGCCGCCAGAAGGCGCTGGATCTCACCAATGAGGTGATACGCCTCGACGAGGCGGAAACGGCGCGCTTCAAGGAAGCCTCCGAACGCGTGACCGAGGAATGGATCGCCGCCGGGGAAGGCCGTCAGGCGCTGTTCGACGATGCCACTGCGCTGATCGCGAAATACAGCGCCGAGCGGACGGATGAGCCTGCCGACGACGCCGGCACGCAGACGGCGCCGAATTGAGCCTGCCGGATCGCCTTCCTGGCCGTCCACGCACGGCGGGCGGGTCGCCGCGCCGGCACGCTTCGGCTCGATGAGCGACACGTCGTTTCCGCCGCGCGAGGTCGGCCGGCTGGGACTGCTGGTGGAGCAGGGCGCGCGACTGCTCGCCCTCTTGGGCGGCGTCTGCCTCGTCTTCATCACCGCGATGACCTGCGCCTCGATCGTCGGCCGGGCAATGCTCACCCTCGGCCTCGGCTTCGGCCCGATCCCCGGTGATTTCGAACTGGTGGAGATCGCTGCCGGTGTCGCGGTCTTCCTGTTCCTGCCGCTCTGCCAGCTGAAGCGCGGTCATGTGACGGTCGACATCCTCAATGGCCTCTTGGGCCGGCGGGGCGTGGCCGCGACCGATCTCGTCGGAAACCTCCTGATGACGGTTGCCGCGGCGGTGATCCTCTGGCGCCTCCTCGCGGGGCTGCAGGACAAGCTGCGGACCGGGGAGGAGAGCTTCATCCTCGGCATCCCGGTCTGGTCGGGCTACGCCCTGTCGCTGGTCGGGGCGGTCAGCTTCCTCGTAATCTGCCTCTTCACCGTGCGAAGGTCGCTGGCGGAGACCGCTTCCGCCGCCCACCGCGACGCCTGAGGCCATTCTTGTCCAACCTCGAGATCGCGCTCCTTTCCTTCCCGATCCTGCTCGTGCTGATCTTCGCGCGCATGCCGATCGGTCTCGCCATGCTGGTCTGCGGCTTCGTCGGCAACTGGATCGTCATGGGGCGCCCGACGCCGATCCTGGCACAGCTGAAGTCGCTGACCTTCACCACCTTCGCCAGCTA
>DASYHY010000071.1:0-4412 GCA_036252795.1 Aurantimonas sp.
TCGAGGACATGGGGTCCAGCCGACACAGGAGACGTTACGATGAACATCGGTCAGATCAAGCAGAACGACGCCGGCATCTTCATGGGCCGCATCTCGACGCTCGCGGTTGCGATGACGATCGCGCTGAAGCCGGTGCAGTCCACCAACCCGCGCGCGCCGCGCTACGAGATCCACGCGCTGACTCCCGGCCGCACCTGGGTGCAGGTCGGCGCCTTCTTCGAACTCACGTCGAACAACACCGGCGAGGCGTTCCTCAACGGCCGCATCGACGATCCCTCGCTCGCCCAGCCGCTGCAGGTCTCGGCCTTCCGGCAGGAGGACGGCTCGTACAACATCGTCTGGCAGCGCGCGCAGAAGCGCCGCGACGTGACCAGCGCGCTCGGCATCAAGTCGGACGAGGACCCCGCTCCGCCGTTCGGCGCCGACGGCTCGGCCTCCGGCCTGCCTGCCGGCGACGGCCTCGGCGAGAGCACCGCCCCGGTCGAGGAGGTCGCCTGATCGAACACCGGGCGGCGCGCACGCGTCGCCCCCGCACTCCCTCGACTGGGATCGCTTCGACACCCGGAGCGGTCCCCGTCGACGTGCCGGATGCTTCGCGCATTTCGGGCTGCGCTCGCCCTTTCCAACATTGGGCCAGCGCGGCACTTCAATCGTTCACTGTTCCACGCTATATGGAGGCTACCATGGCGACCGTCGCACCAGATCCGCAACTCGATATCCGCGAGCAGCTCGCGCGGATCGACAAGATGCAGGTCGAGATCCAGAAGACGCAGGCGGACCTCGCCAAGACCAAGCTCGAGGTGCGCTTCTTCCCCGGGACCCTGTTCTTTCAGGCGACCTTGGCTGCTGCCGCCCTCCTGACGGCCGGCGCCGCGATCGGCAAGCTCTTCGGCTGATCGCCAGGACCGACGCTGCCGCGTCGGTCCCTGTCTCGATCGCCCTCGCTCCTCCCGGGATAGCCCCGCAAGCACTACCCGAACCCAGCGGACCAGCGAAGACGCGTCGATCAGGCTGCTCCCGCCTCATCCGCGGCCGACCTTCGCCGGCCAGCCAAAGTCGCATCGCGCACCTCGAGCGCTCACAGATCGACCTTCACCTCAGCGTGTCCCGACGGCTCCGGCGAGGCGCCCAATCGACGGCGACCTTGTGATATTCGGCCTCCCTATCGGCGACGTCCTCGGCTGTGTGGTCCACTCATGCCCAGCTCGGGGCAGTCATGGGCGCTGCCGCGCCCGACGCTGGTGGCGAGCTTCACCGCGTGCCGATTCGTCCGGGCAGGCGGATCAGGCGGCCAATCCTGCCGGTCCACGGAGCCTGTTCATGGCGTCCGCTCCGACATCTTGGCTGCTACCAGGCGTCTCATCCGCCGGGTCGTGTCACCTGCGAGCCGGCCCGGCACCGCGCAACCCCTTTGGCAGGGCCGTGTTGCCGCGCTGAAGCGCGGCTGCCCGCACCACCCCTGCAAAAGAGGTTTCCCTCCAGGTCGACCGCGCTCGTCGCCTGCGCGACGATCCCGGCCGCCCCTCCGGTGCGCAGCACCGCGCCAGCTCGCTCATCGGTGACACCGGCGGACGATCCGCCCGACATCACCCGAGGGAGCTATCGCCATGAACAACGTGAACCTGATCGGCCGCCTGACCCGCACCCCAGAACTGCGCGCGGTGAACCCCACCACCAACGTCGCCACGATCTTCGTCGCGACCGACCGCCCCAAGCTGAACAAGGATGGCCACACCTACAAGGGCGAGGACGGCTTCACCGTCAAGGAGACCGAATACCACAAGGTCACCTGCTTCAACGGCCTCGCCAAGGCTGTCGCCGGCAACCGCAAGAAGGGCGACCTGATCGCGATCGAGGGTCGCCTCCACTACACCCGCTGGCAGGACGCCGAGGGCAACGACCGCTACGGCTGCGAGATCATCGCCGACCGCGCCGAGTTCTACTGACCCGCCGGGTTCGGGCGGCGCCTCGCGGCGCCGCCCTTTTCGCGTGCTCACGCCTCAACCGGCGAGCCCCCCCTTCGCACCTGTCCCAAGATTCCGGAGGAAACCCGCGATGCGCGCGCAGCACGACATGTTCGATCCTCAGCCCGACAGTGGCTCCGTTGCTTTGGCCGAGAACCAACCTGACGACGGCCCCGAGGCACCTCGACAGGAGCCGCTTGCTGCACCCTGCGGCTTCCGCGATCGGAGCAACCAGCCCTGCGCACGGCTCGCCACCAAGCCGCTCTCTATCGACGGCGTCCAGCTGGTCTGCCGCGGCATCCCCATGCTGCTCTGCGACCCGGCGTGCTTCCGTGGCTCCTCGCAAGCCGACGACCATCGCGAGAGCGAGCCCGGTGACCCAGCCAGCTCGGGTGACGATCCCAACATGGGGCTCGATCCGGATGATCCGGGCTACGACGAAACATGGGGTGAGGGCGCGTGGGAGCGCGACGACGGGCAGGATGCCCAATAGAGCGGCAGGGAAGGGGTTGGCGGGGCGTCCCGCCTTGTGGGCGGGACCGGGCTCTCATCGGCCCTGACGGGCCTTACGGAGCCCCCTGAAGGGGTCTCCGCCCTCCGGGTATCGATCCCTTTGCCGACGCCGGGGCGTCCTGCGCGCGAGCGACGGCAGCAGAGCTGCCTAGCGGTGCTGCGGCCTGGCGGCCACAGCACCGCCGCTCGTGCTCGGATCACCCCGGCGCACCCGCCCCAAACCAATATTTTCTCTCTCTGTGATGTGGAAGTTTGGCATGCGGGGTTGGCGAACCGTCAAGGACGAGCGGTGCCCCCAATTTTCACGACCCCCGCCACTCCGCTTCGCTCCATTCTGGGGGCCGAGAAAATCGGCTCCCCCACTCGCGAGCGTTAACCGGGGTCCACGCCCGATGGGCGCGGCTTCCCGGTTAACGTCCCTGACGGCCCTGACCGCCGCATGCCGAGTGAGATTCCTCACCGAGAAGAAGGTGAGATTTTCAACTCATGGAGGCTATCATGACCAACACTTTCCGCAGCTTCTCCGACGCCGCCCGCGCGATGAACGAGGTCCGGATGAACGACAGCGTCTTGAACATCGACGCTGAGACGCAGCAGACCTACGACGGCGCCTTCGTGGAGAGCAGCGAGATGGCCAAGCTGACCGTCTTCAACGCCCCCGAGAAGCTGGACATGCCCGACCCGGAGATGGCCGCCGCAGCCGTCGACCTCATGCTGCGGACGGTGTTCGACGTCACGCGCGACACCCGCATGGAAGAGTTTGCCGCCGACATCGCATGGGGCATCGTCAACTCCTTCCACATGGTGACCAAGCGCATCGAGGGACGCGAGGACGACGCCGCCCGCAAGCTGAAGGACATGGTGGAAGCGTACGACCCCAGCGAGATCTACGCCGTCGAACTCGAGGACACGCAGCTCCTCTGCCAGACGCTGGAGGGTTGCGCCGAAGCGATGCGGTGCATGCGAGACCACGCCGGGGAGGTGTTCCGCGTGGAGACGGGTCGCCCCTTCAACACGATCCGCGGCAGCCGGGTCTCCTCCAAGCTCACCGCGTCGGTCATCGACGGGAAGGATTACCTCGCCGCCCGCGCCGCCAAACGCCGGGAAGAGCACGCCCCGACCGGCCCGATTGTCGCCTTCTCGGGTGGACAGGTCTGGCACGACCACGAGCAGCTCTTCGACCGCCTCGACCAGATCAAGCGTCGGATCCCGGCGATGGTCCTGATGACCACCGGCATGAACAAGGGTGCGGACGCCGTCGCAGCCGCGTGGGCGTCGTCGCGGCAGGTCAAGCTGGTGCGCATGATGCTGGAGACGCGGTACGGTCCGAAGGCGGCTTTCCTCCGCAACGACCGCATCGCCAACCAGCGCCCGGTTGAAGCGATCGTCTGCGAAGGCTCGGGCGTCCAGTCCGACTTCGCCCGGAAGATGCGGACCGCCGGCGTGCCGCTCCACGTCTTCCGTCTCGCCGAGCAGGCCCCGATGGCTCCCGCAGCGCGCAGCCGTCGCGCCTGACGCACCCGTTGGAGGGGCTCCGGGCAACCGGAGCCTCTCCCCTTTTTTACGTCGCCCTGGGCGGCGCTCAGGGGCATCGAGCCCCCTCGCGCCGCGGGGACTGACCTAGCGGTCGAGACTTCACCACGGATGGCCGCACCGGCTCGCTCGCATCGCGGCCGCGCCGTCGCTCGTCACGCTCGCTACGCCTCGGCCGGTGCGGCTCGGAGCTAGCTTCCGCCCGGTCTCCCGGCACGGCTCGCTGGCGGGCGTGGCGATGCCGTCGCATCGCCAACGCTGCCGCTGCGCATCGCGCCGTGCCGATCGCCCCAGCGGACGCCGCACCGGCACTGCTCGCTCGCGTCACGGCGACCCCGTCGGGTCGCCAGTTCGCTACGCCTCGCGCGCCGGCGATCCGACCCCTCGCGGCAGACCCGCACC
>DASYHY010000072.1:0-16388 GCA_036252795.1 Aurantimonas sp.
TCCCGTATCAGTGCCGGATCATTAGCCGGCGAACTGAGTTTCAGCGTGATCGCCATGGCCGCCTCGATCAGGCTGCCGATCGCCCGCATGAAAGGGTTGCGGGAGATGTTCGCGACCGCGAGGTGAAACTCGAGATCGACCTGGGCGATGCTGGCCCGGTCATGCCGCGCGTCGCCGAGGCGCGCGACGATCTCGCGGAGCCGGGCGATGTCGGGCGGCGTGGCCCGCAGGGCGGCCAGCGCGGCGGCGGCCGGCTCGAAGGCGAGGCGCATGGTCGCCAGGTCGAAGACGAAATCGTCGTCGAGACCGGCCTCGACGCGCCAGCGCAGCACCTCCGCATCGAGGAGGTTCCAGCGCACCGGGTCGAGGACGCGCGTGCCTACCCGCGCCTTCGGCTGGATCAGGCCCTTCGCCGCCAGCGTCTTCATGGCTTCCCGCAGGACCGTGCGCGAAACGCCGAACCGCGCGCTCAGCTCCTTGTCGCCGGGCAGGATGGTGCCGGGGGCCAGCTCGCCGCGGACGATCTCGCGGCCAAGCGCGGCGACGACGTGGGCATGGCTGGTGCGCGGCGCGCGCTCGGCGATGGTGTTGTCGAGGAGGCCCATCAGGCCGGGCTGCGGCCGAGAGCCGCTCCGCCGCCTCGCGCCGAGACCCAGACGAGCCCCCGCTGCAGCACGATGAAGGCGAACAGCAGGATGCCGATGACGATCTTCGTCCACCAGCTGGAGAGGGTCCCGTCGAAGACGATGTAGGTCTGGATGAGGCCCATGATCATGATCCCGAGGAAGGTCCCGGCGACGAAGCCGGAGCCGCCGGTGAGCAGCGTGCCGCCGATCACCACCGCCGCGATGGCGTCGAGTTCGACGCCGACGGCCGCCAGCGAATAGCCGGCCGAGGTGTAGAGGGAAAATACGACCCCCGACAGGCCCGCGAGGAAACTCGACAGCGCATAGATGCCGATCGTGGTGGCGGCGACCTTGACGCCCATCAATTCCGCGGACTGACGGTTGCCGCCCAGCGCGTAGACGTTGCGGCCGAAGCGCGTGCGGTGCGCGACGAGGATCCCCGCCGCGAAGACGGCGAGCATCACCATGCCGACGAAGGTCAGCCGGCCGCCGCCCGGCAGGCGGATCCACAGATCCTGCAGCATGTCGTAGAAGGGATGGTCGATCGGCACCGACTGGGTGGAGACGACGAAGGCCATGCCGCGCGCGAAGAACATGCCGGCCAGCGTGACGATAAAGGCGGGCATGGCGAGATAGTGGATCATCGCGCCCATGATCCCGCCAAAGAGCGTCGCGAGCAGCAGGACCAGAGCGATCGCCGCGACCGGATGAAGGCCCCATTCGCCGACCGCCACGGCGATGAAGACGCCGGCGAAGGCGATCACCGACCCGATCGACAGATCGATGCCGCCGGAGAGGATCACGAAGGTCATGCCCACCGCCGCAATGCCGAGAAAAGCGTTGTCGGTCAGGAGATTGCCGAGAACCCGGGTGGACAGCATGTTCGGAAACTGCGCGATGCAAAGCGCATAGGCGACGAGGAAAACGACGAGGGTGGTGACGAGGGCGAAATAGCGCGAGGTGATCATCGTACGGTGCTCCGCCTGCGGCTTTCGGCGCGCTCGCGCACCCGGCCGAAGAAGCCGAAGGCCGTCCGGCTGGTCGGCGACTGGACGACGAGGATGACGACGATGATCGCCGCCTTGATGATCAGGTTGAATTCCGGCGGGAAGCCCGCCAGCAGGATTCCCGTGTTCACCGACTGGATGATCATCGCGCCGATCAGCGAGCCGGCGATGGAGAAGCGCCCGCCGAGCAGCGAATTGCCGCCGACCACGACGGCGAGGATTGCGTCGAGCTCCAGCCAGAGCCCGGCATTGTTGGCGTCGGCGCCGCGGATGTCGGCGGCCGCGACGATGCCGGCGACGGAAGCGCAGAGGCCCGAGGCGGCGTAGACGGCGACCAGCAGCGTGCTCGTGCCGATGCCCGCGAGCCGCGACGCCCGGCGGTTGATGCCGATTGCCTCGATCAGCATCCCGAGGGCAGTGAAGCGGACGAGGGCGGCGGCGAGGAGGCCGAGCACCACCCAGAGGATCACCGGGACCGGCAGGCCGCCGACGGCGCCGCTGCCGAGGAAGATCAGGCCGGGATCGTTGAAGGTCAGGATCACGCCCTCGGTGACCAGCTGGGCGATGCCGCGCCCGGCCACCATCAGGATCAGCGTGGCAATGATCGGCTGGATCCTGAAGAAGGCGACCAGCGCGCCGTTCCACAGGCCGCACGCTATGCCGACGCCGAGCGCCGCGCCGAGCGTGGCGGGAAGCGAATAGCCGCCGGTGATCGCCGCGGCCGCCACCGCGCCGGAAATCGCCATCACCGCGCCCACCGACAGGTCGATGCCCTTCGTGGCGATGACCAGCGTCATGCCGATGGCCAGCAGTGCCACCGGCGCGCCGCGGTTCAGCACGTCGATGAGGCTGCCGTAGAGCCGGCCGTTCTGGTACGCGATGTCGAGGAAGCCGGGCGAGATCGCGGTGTTCAGCGCCAGGATGACGAAGAGCGCGATGAGCTGCGGCAGCAGGCGCAGGACGGGAGCGGGCAGGCTCATGCGCGTGCCTCGGCGGGCGTGCCCTCGGCGATGGCCGCCATGATCGCGCCGGCGGATATCTCCTCGCCGGCAAGCTCGCTGACGTGACGGCGGTCGGCCAGCACCCGGATCCGGTTCGAGTAGGCGACCAGTTCCTCCAGCTCGGAGGAGATGACCATGAGGGCCATGCCGTCGTCGCAGAGCTTTTCCACCAGCTTGATGATCTCGGCATGGGCGCCGACATCGATGCCGCGGGTGGGCTCGTCGAGGATCAGGAAGCGCGGGTTCAGGGCCAGCCAGCGGGCGAGGATGACCTTCTGCTGATTGCCGCCCGACAGGAACTTGATCGGCGTCTCGCGATCGGCGGTGCGGATGTCGAGGGCGGCGATGTAGCGGTCGGCGATCGCCTCCTGCTCGCGCCGGGGCAGCGGCCGGGCCCAGCCCCGTCGCGCCTGAAGGGCAAGGACGATGTTCTCGCGTACCGACAGATCCTCGACGATGCCGTCCTGCTTGCGGTCCTCCGGGCAGAAGCCGAAGCCCTGGGCGATGGCGGCGCGGGGCGAGGCGAGATGGCGCGGCGTGCCGTCGATCTCGGCGGTGCCGCTATCGGGCTGCGCGATGCCGAAGAGCAGTTCCGCCGTCTCGGTGCGGCCGGCTCCCAGCAGACCTGCGACGCCGACCACCTCGCCGCGCCGTATGTCGAGGTCGAACGGCGCGATCATGCCGCGCCGGCCATAGCCACGGAAGCGTGCCAGTGGCTCGCCTGCCGCCGCGGCGTCCGCCGAGGCCTGACGGCCCTCCTCCTCCAGGAGTTCGCGGCCGAGCATCATGGAGACGAGTTCGAGCCGCTCCAGCCCCGCGATCGGCCGGCTGTCGATGAGCCGGCCGTTGCGCAGCACCGTCGCTCGGTCGGCGAGGCGGAAGACCTGATCGAAGAAATGCGTGATGAAGACGATGCCGAGCCCGCGGTCGCGCAGGTCGCGGATGATCTCGAACAGCGTCGAGACTTCCGCCGCGTCGAGGCTGGCCGTCGGCTCGTCGAGGATCAGCACCTTGCCGGAAAGATCGACGGCCCGCGCGATCGCGACGATCTGGCGGATCGCCACTGAATAGCTGCCGAGCAGTGCGTCGACGTCGAGGTCGAGACCGTAGCCGGACAGCATCGCCCTCGCCCGGCGGTTCATCGCCCGCGTGTCGATCAGGCCGAAGCGCCGCGGCTCGCGGCCGAGGAAAAGGTTCTCAGCGACCGTCAGGTTCTCCAGGAGATTGACCTCCTGATAGACGGTGCCGATGCCGAGGGCCTGCGCCTCGGTGACGTCGCGCGGGTCGATCGGCGCGCCTTCCAGGCGGATTTCGCCGCCGTCGCGCCGATAGGCGCCGGTCAGTACCTTGATCAGGGTGGACTTGCCGGCGCCGTTCTCGCCGACCAGCGCATGCACCTCGCCGGCCCGCAGGGTGAAGTCGACGCGGTCGAGCGCCTTGATGCCGAGGAAACTCTTGCTGATGGCGCGCGCGCTCAACAGCTTCTCGTCGCTCATGGCCTGCTCCGCACGGTCCGTCATGGATGGGGACGAGGGCAGGAGGCGCTGCGGCAGCGGCTCCCGCCCGGTTCCTCAGTAGCCGAGGTTCTTCTTTTCCTCGTAGACGGCCATCGGGTCGTCGGCCTGCGTGTAGAGCTTCGATTCCGTCTGGATGAACTTCGGCGGCACGGTGCCGTCCGCCTTGAACTTCTCCAGCGCGTCGAAGGCCGGGCCCGCCATGTTCGGCGTCAGTTCCACGGTGGCGTTCGCCTCGCCCGCCGCCATCGCCTGGAAGATGTCCGGCACCGCGTCGATGGACACGACCAGGATGTCCTCGCCCGGCTTCAGTCCGGCTTCCTTGATCGCCTGGATCGCACCGACGGCCATGTCGTCGTTGTGGGCGTAGAGCGCGCAGATGTTCTGGCCGCCGCCTTCCGCCTTCAGGAAGCTCTCCATGACTTCCTTGCCCTTGGTGCGGGTGAAGTCGCCGGTCTGGGCGCGCACGATCTTGATGTTGTCGTGCCCCCCGATTGCCTCGGCGAAGCCGTTCTTGCGGTCGATCGCCGGGGACGAGCCGGTCGTGCCCTCCAGCTCGACGACGTTGCACTCCTTGTCGCCGACCGTCTCGACCAGCCACTCGCCGGCGACCCGGCCCTCGTGCACGAGATCGGAGCCGACCGCCGTCAGATAGAGGTCGTCCGAGGAATCGACCATGCGGTCGAGCAGGACGACGGGGATCTCGGCCTCCTGGGCCTCCTCCAGCACCTGGTCCCAGCCTGTGGCGACGACCGGAGCGAGCAGGATCGCGTCGACGCCCTGCGCGATGAAGGAGCGGATCGCCTTGATCTGGTTCTCCTGCTTCTGCTGCGCGTCGGCGAATTTCAGGTCGACGCCGCGCTTCTCGGCCTCCTGCCGGGTGACCGAGGTCTCGGCGGCGCGCCAGCCGGATTCCGAACCGATCTGCGAGAAGCCGACCGTCATGTCGGCGGCCATCGCCGACGAGGACATCAATGCTGCGGCAAGAACGGCCGCGCCGGCATGTTTCATGAAACGCATGCGATCACCTCCCAGTGTTGAAAGCCGGTCTCCCGCCGACGCCTTAAGGTCGTATGATAATACTTTTGCTGTCAAGCCTTCCATTGCGACCGTGATCGGGCTTTCGCCTTCGCGCCGAAATCCGCTAGAGCGGGCACAGCGATGACCCAAAGCGAAGGCAGTCCATGACCATCCGCGTCCACAAAGGCGATCTTCCCGACATTTCCCGCTACAGCGGTCCCGTCGCCATCGACACCGAGACGCTCGGCCTCGACACGCGGCGGGACCGGCTGTGCGTCGTCCAGCTGTCGCCGGGCGACGGCACGGCGGACGTCGTGCAGATCGCCAAGGGCCAGAGGGAGGCTCCGAACATCGCCGCGCTGCTGCGGGACGCGTCGAAGACCAAGATCTTCCATTACGCCCGCTTCGACGTGGCGGCGCTCTATCACGCCTTCGGGGTGATGACCGACGGGATCTTCTGCACCAAGATCGCCTCCCGCCTGACCCGCACCTACACCGACCGCCACGGGCTCAAGGACCTGGCGCGCGAGCTGATCGGCGTCGATCTGTCGAAGCAGCAGCAATCCTCCGACTGGGCGGCCGAGACGCTGAGCCAGGCGCAGGTCGATTACGCCGCCTCCGACGTGCTCTACCTCCACGACATCATGGGCGGGCTCTACAAGCGGCTGGAGCGGGAGGATCGCATGGACCTCGCCAAGGCCTGCTTCGCCTTCCTGCCGACCCGCGCCCGCCTCGACCTCGCCGGCTGGGACGAGGAAGACATCTTCTCCCACTCCGCCTGAGGCCGACGCGCCGCCCGACAGGCCGGCGGCGCTGCCCCGCCGGCCGCGCCCGCGCGGCACAGAACCGCGAGCATCCATCATCGAAGGAGGCCGCATGGCCTTGTCTCACCGCGTCGTGGCGGCGGCCGCGTTCGCCCTTGCCCTTTCGTCCGCTGCGTTGGCCGAGGGTGATGCGGGCGCCGCGTCTCCGCCGATCGTCTTCGTCCACGGCGACGGCGACGGCGCCGGGTTCTGGACCACGACGATCTGGCGCTTCGAGTCCAACGGCTATCCCGCCGACTTCCTCTTCGCCACCGACATCGACCACCCGGCCGCCCGCACGCTCGACACGGTGCCGGAGGAGAACCGCTCGTCGACCGAGGATGCCGCCCGCAGCGTCGCGGCGACGGTGGACAGGGCGCTGGCGGAAACCGGCGCGGCGCAGGTCGCCATCGTCGCCCATGGCCGCGGCTGCCAGACGGCGCGCGACTTCGCGAAGAACTACGGCGGGGCGGCGAAACTCTCCCGGCTGGTGCTGGCCGGCTGCCTCAGCCACGGCGCGTATCGCAATCCGCAGGCGCTTCTCGACGCCGAGTACAACGGGGCCGGGCATTTCATCACTGGCCTCAATGCCGGCAGCGAGGTGCCGGAGGGCATTCCCACGACCGTGCTGCGCTCGGACCGCTTCGACCTCTACGCCCAGCCGGACGGCCGCTTCATCGGCCTGCCGGGCGAGCCGACCGGGATCTCCTACGATGCGCCGGCCCTCGCCGGCGCCGACAACATCATCCTCGAGGGACTCGACCACCGGGAGACGGCGGCATCGCCGGACGCCTTCATCGCCATCTACGGCACGATCACCGGTCAGCCGCCGGCGCGTCTCCAGATCGAAGCGGAGGAAGCGCCGCAGATCTCCGGCGAAATCTCCGGCTGGGCCAACGGCGCACCAACCAACGTGCCCCTCGGCGGCGCGCGCCTCACCGTCTTCGCGGTCGACCCCGCCACGGCGGAGCGGCAGGGCGAGCCGGTGCTGCGTCAGACGGTCGCGGCGGACGGGCGCTACGGGCCCTTCGCCGCCGATCCGGGGCAGCCTTACGAGTTCGTCGTCGAGGCGGAGGGTCATCCGACCACGCGCATCTATCGGGGAACCTTCCCCCGCTCCACCAACATCGCGAACCTGCGGCTGTTTCCCGCCGAGGCGGCGCCGGTCGCCGGCGAAGTGCTGTTCGGGGAAGTCGTCAACCTGATGCGCCCGCGCGGCTATTTCGGCATTGAAGACAACGCGACGCTGGACGCCCTGCCCGTCGCCAGCCGGCCGGAGGCGGAGCCGGTGCCGGCCGTCTGGACCTCGGCGGTGGCGGTGCCGGGAACGATACCGCGCGCCGTCGTCGGCGGCTTCGACGGCGAAACCATCGCCGCGCGCACGACGCCGAAGGACCCGGCCGACGTCACCTGGATCGAGCTGCGCGAATGACGGCGGCAAAGATGCGGCCGGCGGCGGCCGCTTTCGCCGCGACCGCGCCCGACTGTTGCCATGATGCCCCCTTCGCCTCTAACCATGGGTCAGGGCCGGTGAGCCGGGAACGGAAGGTGCGTGTGACGCAAGAGCAGCCGAGATTCAGCGAGCAGGAGCGCAGCGACGCCCTCGACAGTTTCGACATTCTCGACACGCCGCCCGAGGCGGATTTCGACGATCTGGCCCAGATCGCGGCGGAAGTCTGCGGGACGCCGATCGCGGTGGTGAATCTCGTCGACAGCCGGCGCCAGTTCTTCAAGGCCGAGGTCGGGCTCGGCGTCCGCGAGACGCCGCTGGAGACGTCGTTCTGCGTCCACGCCTTGCTGGCGGAGGATTTCCTCCTGGTCCCGGACGCCGCGAAGGATCCGCGCTTCGACGGCAACCCGCTGGTCCACGAGGATCCGAAGCTGCGCTTCTATGCCGGCGCCCTGCTGAAAACGCGCGAGGGCGTGCCGATCGGGACGATGTGCGTCCTCGACCACCAGCCGCGTAGTCTCGACGAGAACCAGATCCGCACGCTGCGGCTGCTGGCGCGCCAGGCGATGACCCAGCTCGAACTGCGGCGCTCGCTGGCCGAGACGAAGCGGGCGTTGCGCGAGGCACGCGACATCGAATCCCGGCACCGCCAGATCGTCCACAGTGCCATCGACTTCGGCATCATCACCTTCGATCTGGACGGTCGCGTCACCTCTTGGAGCGTCGGCGCCGAGGAGATACTCGGCTGGAGCGAGGCCGAGATCATCGGCCGGCCGGCCGCGGTCTTCTTCGTCGAGGAGGATCGGGCGGCGGGCATCCCCGAGACCGAGATGCGGGCGGCGCGGGAGCGCGGGCGCGGCGCCGACGAGCGCTGGCACGAGCGCCGCGACGGCAGCCGCTTCTGGGCGTCCGGCGAGATGATGCCGCTGCTGGACAACGAGGACGTGCAGATCGGCTACGTCAAGATCCTGCGCGATCGCACGGTGGAGCACGAGGCCGAGACCCAACGCCTCGAACTCACCCGCGAGATGTCGCACCGGATGAAGAACAGCTTCGCCATGGTGCAGTCGATCGTCGCGCAGAGCCTTCGCACCGCCGCTTCGCTCACGGCGGCCCGCGATGCGGTCGGCACGCGCATCGAGGCGCTGGCCCGGGCGCAGGACATCCTCACCCAGACCAGCGGCAGCCATGGCCTGATCGGCGACGTGGTGCGCGACGCGCTGGCGCCGCACCGTAGCGGCGAGGGCCGGTTCGCGGTCAGCGGCCCGGATCTGGAACTTTCCGCCCAGCAGGTGGTCGGGCTGGCGCTGGCGCTGAACGAACTCGCCACCAATGCGGTGAAATACGGCGCGCTGTCGCAGGAGGGCGGCGGCGTGCGGATTTCCTGGCAAACCGACGCGGCGGGCGGCTTCGTCTTCGACTGGGCCGAACACGGCGGACCGCCGGTCGCCCCGCCGACGCGGAGCGGCTACGGCACGCGGCTGATCGAGCGGATCGTCGGCCCGTATTTCGGCGGGACCGCGACGCTGGCCTTCGAGCCCGCGGGCGTCGCCTTCCGGCTCGTCGGCCAGGTCGGGCAGGATGACGGCAGCTGAGCCGCGGGAACGGCCGACGCGGAAGGAAGCGGCCCGCGGCATAGGCCGCTGACGGAAAACGACAGACGATCCGCAGAAATGGCAGGTCGGGGAGAATTGGTGGAGCCAAGCGGGATCGAACCGCTGACCTCTACAATGCCATTGTAGCGCTCTCCCAGCTGAGCTATGGCCCCACGCCGCCGTCAGGCGGAAGACGCGGCCCCTGGGTGCGGGCCGCGTTGTGTGGCGGGTTCATATGAAAGTCCGCCACGAAGATCAAGCGATTTCCGACAGCGCTTCGCATCGGCTTCTGCTGGGCGGCGAGGCGGCGTCCGCCGCCCCTCAGTCGTCGTCGTCGTCGCGGCCGCCACCGATGATGTCGGCGACGTCGTCATCGTCGTCCTCTTCCTCGTCCGGCAGGAAGGTGTCGTCATCATCGGACGTATCCTCGTCGTCGCTGTCGTCGTCGACATCGGGAAGATCGGCGGCGTTGTCATCCGATTCCTCCTCCTCGACATCGCTGAGCGAGACGGTGTTCGGCGTCGCCTCGACCTCGACGGTCTCGGCCTCCTCCTCCTCGGCCTCCTCGACGACCTTCTTCTTGGGAGCGACGGCATCGGCCTCGAAGAAGGAGCGGGGATAGCTCTTGCCGGTATAGGGCGAGACGATCGGGTCCTTGTTCAGGTCGTAGAATTTGCGGCCCGTCTCCGGATCGATCCGCTTGGTGCCAAGTTCGGGTTTCGCCATGCTTGCCTCGTCGTCGTTCGATCGCCGCACCCTTCCGCCGGAGGCGGGAGGGACTGGCGAAGGGGCTAGGAACCGGCTGCCGCGCCGCGGTGTCACCCGTTGCGAATGCGCCGCCGGCACGATGGTTGCCGCGATCCCGGTCCGTTGAAAATCGGTTGGTCCCTTACGGCGTCCCCCTGCCCTTGTCAAAGCCGGATCGCGGGGACAGAAAGGGGACGGTCGCGGGGCGCTTGGCGGCATGGCGCGACCGGCCCGTTTGCGGGGGCAAAAACGCCGACGAACGCACGGCCACCAGCAGCACGGAACAGGGACGGCATCATGCACGGAACCACGGGGCCACGGCCGCTCGCGACGCGACAGGCCGGGAAGCTGAGCGGCCAGGCCCGGGTGCCGGGCGACAAGTCGATCTCCCACCGCGCCTTCCTGTTCGGCGGCCTCGCCAGCGGCACGACCCGCATCACGGGCCTGCTCGAGGGCGAGGACGTCATCGCCACGGGCAACGCGATGCGCGCCATGGGGGCCCGGATCCGCAAGGAGGGCGAGACCTGGATCGTCGACGGCGTCGGCAATGGCTGCCTGCTGGAGTCGGAAAACGTGCTCGATTTCGGTAATGCCGGCACCGGCGCGCGGCTGACCATGGGCCTCGTCGGCGCCTATGATTTCGGCGCGACCTTCGTCGGCGACGCCTCGCTGTCGAAGCGGCCGATGGGCCGCGTCCTCGACCCGCTGCGGCTGATCGGGACGCAGATCGTCGCCCGCTCCGGCGACCGGCTGCCGCTGTCGCTGCACGGGCCGCGCGTCGCCGCGCCGATCGAGTACCGCGTACCGATGGCCTCGGCGCAGGTGAAGTCCGCGGTGCTGCTCGCCGGCCTCAACGCGCCGGGAATCACCACGGTCATCGAGACGGTGATGACGCGGGACCACACCGAGAAGATGCTGGAAGGCTTCGGCGCGGCGATCGCGGTCGAGACCGACAACGACGGGACGCGCCACATCAGGCTGGAGGGCCAGGGCGATCTTTCGGGCATCGCCGATCTCGAAGTGCCGGGCGATCCCTCCTCGGCTGCCTTCCCGATCGTTGCGGCGCTGATCGTGCCGGGCTCCGACGTGATCGTCGAGAACGTCCTGATAAACCCGACCCGCACCGGCCTCGTCGAGACGCTGATCGAGATGGGAGGCTCGATCGAGGTGCTGAACGAGCGCGTCGCCGGCGGCGAGGCGGTCGCCGATCTGCGGGTCCGCCATTCGGCGCTGACCGGCGTGACGGTGCCGCCGGAACGCGCGCCGGCGATGATCGACGAATATCCCGCCCTCGCGGTCGCCAGCGCCTTCGCTTCCGGCACCACTGTGATGCGCGGCCTCGCCGAGCTGCGCGTCAAGGAGAGCGACCGGCTGGCCGCGGTCGCGGCGGGCCTTGCCGCCAACGGCATCGCCCACGAGGCCGGCGAGGACTGGCTGACCGTCGAGGGCGACCCGGAGGGGCGCGGCTACGGCGGCGGCACCGTCGCCACCCATCTCGACCACCGCATCGCCATGAGCTTCCTCGTCCTCGGCATGGCCTGCGCCGCGCCGGTCGCCGTCGACGATGCGCGGATGATCGCCACGAGCTTTCCGGCCTTCCGGGCGATGATGGGCGATCTCGGCGCTGCCTTCGACGACGTTCCGGGCTGACACGTGACGGCGGCGATCGTCCTCGTGATCCTGTTCCTGCCGCTCGCCTTCATCTACGGGCGGTACCGGGCGCGGCGGCTGAAGCAGCGCCACGCGACGCTTCGCGGCAGGCTCTCGGCGCTGCTGCCGCTGCCGGCTTTCCTCGCGGTCTGCGCGGCGATGGCGGTCATTCACGAGACGGGCGATCCCGGCGCGCTCCTCACCGGCAACGGCGTCATCGACGCGGTTCTGGGGTTGGCGCGGGCGATCGGCCAGCTCGAGCTGATCCTCTTCATGATCGCCGGCCCGTTCCTGCTCGGCGCGGTCGTCGCGGCGCTTCTGCTCGCGCTTGACGCCCGCGGCCTCGTCACGCTCGCGGCCCCGGCGCAAGCGGAACCCGAACCGGCCGATACCGCCAGCAAGGATCCCTCGCCATGAGCCAACCCCTCACCATCGCCATCGACGGGCCGGCCGCCGCCGGCAAGGGCACGCTCGCCAAGCGCGTCGCCGCCCATTACGGCCTGCCCTATCTCGATACCGGCCTGCTCTACCGCGCCGTCGGCCGGCTCGCCGCCGAAGCGGGCGCCGATCTCGACGACGCGGCGGTGGTGGGCGCGATCGCGGCCGGGCTCGAACCCACCCATCTCGACGACGGCTCGTTGCGCGGCCGCGAGGCGGGCGAGCTCGCTTCCCGCGTGGCCGTGCATCCGCAGGTGCGCTCGGCCCTCACCGCCTTCCAGCGCGATTTCGCCGCCGGCGCGGCAGGCGCCGTGCTGGACGGGCGCGACATCGGCACGGTGATCTGTCCGCACGCGCGGGTGAAGATCTTCGTCACCGCCAGCGCGGAGGTGCGGGCAAGGCGGCGTACCGACGAGCTGCAGGCCAAGGGCCGCGACATCGACTACGCGCAGATCCTCTCCGAGGTGAAGGAACGCGACGAACGCGACGCCGGCCGCAGCGTCGCCCCGCTCCGGCCGGCCGCCGACGCGCACTTGCTGGATACCAGCGAATTGAGTATAGAAGCGGCGTTCCGGACGGCATGCGACGTCATCGATCGGTCTCTCGCCACTCCGGACGACGATTAGAGGGCGGCCTTCGCGAGACGGTCCGCCCTTTCGGCTATAGGCCGGCGGCGGGCCCCGCGTCCGCCACCAACAGAACCACTGCCCGGCCGCGGTCTTACGCGCCGAACGAAATCGCCTCCCGCCAGTGAGCGAAGGCCTTTCGGGTCCGTCCGCACCGTCGCGGCTCCGGGCCGGACCGCGTGACGGGTCAACGAAACACCGGACCGGGGCCTCAGCCCCACGGCGCGACGCTCTTCGCCCCTTGAAGCGGTGAAGAGTTTCCAAGGAGACAGAATGTCGAACGCAAACCCGTCGCGCGAGGATTTCGCCTCGCTGCTCGAAGCCTCGTTCCATGAGCAGGACGTTGCCGAGGGCATGGTGGTCAAGGGGACCGTCGTCGCGATCGAGAAGGACATGGCCGTCATCGACGCCGGCCTGAAGGTCGAGGGCCGTGTCGCCCTCAAGGAATTCGGCGGCCGCGCCGGCGGCGAGCTGAAGGTCGGCGACACCGTCGAGGTCTATGTCGAGCGCATCGAGAATGCCCTCGGCGAGGCCGTGCTGTCGCGCGACAAGGCGCGCCGCGAAGAGAGCTGGGTCAAGCTCGAAGAGAAGTTCAACGCCAACGAGAAGGTCGAAGGCCAGATCTTCAACCAGGTCAAGGGCGGCTTCACGGTCGACCTCGACGGCGCCGTGGCGTTCCTGCCGCGCAGCCAGGTCGACATCCGGCCGATCCGCGACGTCACGCCGCTGATGAACACGCCGCAGCCGTTCCAGATCCTCAAGATGGACAAGCGCCGCGGCAACATCGTCGTGTCGCGCCGGACCGTTCTCGAGGAGAGCCGGGCCGAGCAGCGTTCCGAGATCGTCCAGAACCTCGAAGAGGGCCAGACGGTCGACGGCATCGTCAAGAACATCACCGATTACGGCGCCTTCGTCGATCTCGGTGGCATTGACGGCCTGCTGCACGTCACCGACATGGCATGGCGCCGCGTCAACCATCCGACCGAGATCCTGCAGATCGGCCAGACGGTGAAGGTGCAGATCATCCGCATCAACCAAGACACGCACCGCATCTCGCTCGGCATGAAGCAGCTCGAGGCGGATCCCTGGGACGGCATCGGGGTCAAGTACCCGATGGGCGTCAAGGTCACCGGTCGCGTCACGAACATCACCGACTACGGTGCGTTCGTCGAGCTGGAGCCGGGCATCGAGGGCCTCATCCACGTGTCGGAAATGTCCTGGACGAAGAAGAACGTCCATCCGGGCAAGATCCTCTCCACCTCCCAGGAGGTCGAGGTCGTGGTGCTCGAGGTCGACCCGAACAAGCGCCGCATCTCGCTCGGCCTGAAGCAGACGCTCTCCAATCCGTGGGAGTCGTTCCGCGACCAGTTCCCGATCGGCACGATCGTCGAGGGCGAGGTCAAGAACAAGACCGAGTTCGGCCTGTTCATCGGCCTCGAGGGCGATGTCGACGGCATGGTCCACCTCTCCGACCTCGACTGGAACCGTCCGGGCGAGCAGGTCATCGAGGAGTTCAACAAGGGCGACATGGTGAAGGCGCAGGTTCTCGACATCGACGTCGAGAAGGAGCGCATCTCGCTCGGCATGAAGCAGGTCGGCGGCGATCCGTTCGTCGACGCGGCCGAGGCCGGCGAAGTCCGCCGTGGTGCGGTCGTCACCTGCGAGGTGACCGCGGTCAACGATGGCGGCCTCGAGGTCAAGATCGTCGACTCCGACCTTACCTCCTTCATCCGCCGCTCCGACCTCGCCCGCGACCGGGACGAGCAGCGCCCCGAGCGCTTCCAGGTCGGCCAGAAGCTGGACGCCCGCGTGACGCAGTTCGACAAGAAGGCGCGCCGCGTCGGCGTGTCGATCAAGGCGCTGCAGATCGCCGAAGAGAAGGAAGCCGTGCAGCAGTACGGGTCGCAGGACTCGGGCGCTTCGCTCGGCGACATTCTCGGCGCGGCCCTCAAGGGTCGTCAGGACGAGGAATAGGCTTCGCGCCATCGCGGCCGGCACCAGCCGGCTGCGACAACGACCTTCGGCCCGCGGCGGATCCCATTCGCCGCGGGCTTTTCTTTGCCCGATGCTCGCCGGGCGCGGCGAGACTGCCTGCCGCGTTGACGGATCGGTTACGGAGCCTCGCCTAAGCTCCGCGTCCGACCGTCAGGAACACGCATGACCGGTACCGCAGGCGCCCCGACCGCATCGATGCCATCGCCGGCTCCACCGGCGGCGGGCTCGCTCGCGGAAATCGTCGGCGCCCTGTCCTTCGCGCTGGACATGACGGAGGGCCAGCCCGCGGGCCACTGCGTCCGCTGCTGCTATGTCGGCACGAGGATCGCCGAGGAACTTGGCCTGCCGAGCGCCGCGCAGCATGATCTCTACTACACGCTGCTGCTGAAGGACCTCGGCTGCTCCTCCAATGCCGCGCGGATCTGCGAGCTCTATCTCGCCGACGACATCGCCTTCAAAAGCGAGTTCAAGGAGATCGACGACAGCCTGGCGAGCGTCCTGCGCTTCATCCTCCAGCAGACCGGCCTGAAGGCCGGCCTCGCCGAACGCTTCCGCGCCCTCGTCAACATCGCGCGCAACGGCGGCGCCATCGCCCAGGAGATGATCGAGACGCGCTGCCAGAGGGGCGCGGCGATCGCCAGGAAGATGCGGTTTTCGGAAGAGGTCGCGCGCGCCATCCACAGTCTCGACGAGCACTGGAACGGCAACGGCCGACCGGAGCGACTGGAAAGGGACCAGATCCCGCTCTTCTCGCGGATCGCGCTCGTCGCCCAGATCGCCGATATCTTCCACCGAGCCAGCGGCCGGGAAGCGGCCGTTCGGGAAGTGAGAATGCGCGAGGGGAGCTGGTTCGATCCGGCAGTCGTCGCGGCCTTCGAGCGGGCGGCGGGCCGGGACGGTTTCTGGGAAGGGCTCGAGCACGAGGCGATCGAGACGCTGGTACTGGTGCGCCAACCCGGCTCCCGGACGGCTACGATCGACGAGGACTATCTCGACGACATTGCCGCGGCCTTCGCCGAGGTCATCGACTCCAAATCGCCCTTCACCGCCGGGCATTCCGAGCGGGTCGCGCTGTTCACCGACATGATCTGCGAATCCCTGGGCTTCGACCCGGAGCGCCGGCGCCGACTGAAGCGCGCGGCGCTCCTGCACGACATCGGCAAGCTCGGCGTCTCCAACCAGATCCTCGACAAGCCGGACCGGCTGGACGAGGCCGAGTGGCGGGTGATGCGCAGTCATGCCGCGCTGTCGCAACGAATCCTGTCGCGCGTCACGGCCTTTGCGGACCTCGCCATCATCGGCGGCGTTCATCACGAGCGGCTCGACGGCAAGGGCTATCCGCTCGGCCTCACCGCCGAGGCGATTCCGCTCGACGTCCGCATCGTCACGGTGGCGGACATTTTCGACGCGCTGACGGCCGACCGGCCCTACCGCAAGGCCATGCCATTGTCGCGCGCGCTCGCCATTCTCGACGAGGAGACCGGGACCGCCGTAGACGGCGAATGCGTCGCCGCCCTGCGGCATGCGCTGGCGCGGATCGAAGCCGGGGCAGAAGCTGCCTGAGATCCGCGCGACCACGGTGGCCGCCACGGATTTCACGTGAAACATGCCCCGCGCTCCGCCCCCCCGCCCGATCGCGTCAGGCCGCGTCGTCGAGGCTTTCCACCACCACGTTGCCGTTGGTGTAGATGCAGATCTCGCCGGCAATCCGCATGGCGCGGCGGGCGATCTCCTCGGCGTCGTACTCCGTGTCGGCCAGCGCCCGCGCCGCGGCGAGCGCGTAGTTGCCGCCCGAGCCGATGGCGATGACGCCATGCTCCGGCTCCAGCACGTCGCCATTGCCGGTCAGCGTCAGCGTCACCTGCCGGTCGGCGACGATCATCATCGCCTCCAGCCGGCGCAGATAGCGGTCGGTG
>DASYHY010000073.1:0-21597 GCA_036252795.1 Aurantimonas sp.
CGAGGGGCTGGCCCGGGCAAACGGCTACGAGCAGTCCCTCGCCGTCGGTTTCGAACTGGTTCCGGAAGCGGATGCGCGGCTCGGTTCGGTGGAGGCTTCGGTCCTGCTGGGCGTCTGCCGGCATATCTGCATTCCGGTGCAAGGGAAGCTGACGGCGAGCGAAGCCGACGACGGCATCGTACGGGCCGCATTCGCCGCCCTTCCCGCAACCGGAACGGCGGCCGGCGCCATCGTGTCCGCCGGGCTCTTCGCCGACATGCTGACCGTCACCGTCGCCGGTGCGGAGAAAGACAGCTCCGCCGCGCCTCCCTCCGACGCGGACCTCTTCGTTTCGGGGCCGGAAGGCTGGTATTTCGGCGAACCCGAAGCCCCGGCGCGGCAGGACGGCGAGCTGGTCTTTTCCGTGCCGGTCCTGGAGCGACCGCGCGGCGAGACGGGGCCGCCCGAGCGGGTCGACGTCGTCTTCACCGAAGGCGCAGATGCCGTGGAGGCGAAGGGCCTGAAAGTCACTGCGTCACCCTGATCGCGGCTCGACAACGGAGCCCGCCGCTCCACTTGCGCAGACGCGGATGAAACCGCGGCCGGCCGGGGGCATCCCGGAAAGGGGGAAGACCAGACATGACAATTGGCGTAGGCGACAGGATCCCGAACGCGACCCTCAAGACAAGAACACCGGACGGTCCCGCGGATCTGTCGACCGAGGATATCTTCGCCGCCAAGAAGGTCGTGCTCTTCGGCGTCCCCGGCGCGTTCACCCCGACCTGCACGATGAACCATCTGCCGGGCTTCCTCACCTACAACGACGATATCCGCGCCAAGGGCGTCGACACGATCGCCGTCGTCGCCGTCAACGACATCCACGTGATGAACGCTTGGGAGAAGTCGACGGACGCGGCGGGCAGGATCACCTTCCTGTCGGATGGCAACGGGGAGTTCATCAAGGCTGTCGGCCTGGACATCGACCTGTCAGTCGCCGGGCTCGGCACGCGTTCCAAGCGCTTCTCGATGATCGTCGAGGACGGCGTCGTGACGGCGCTGAACGTCGAGGATTCGCCGGGGCAGGCCGAAATGTCTTCGGCGCAGTCGCTGCTGGAGCAGCTCTGAGCGAACGCCGCCTCGGTGCGCGAGCGCCGAGGCGGCCGATCACCCGGCAACCTTCTTCTTGAACGGCGCCATCCCGGCTCTTGCCAGTTCGTCGGCCCGCTCGTTCAGCTCGTTGCCGTCATGGCCGCGCACCCAGTGGAAGGTCACGTCGTGGCGGGCCTTCTCCTCCTCGAGCCGCTGCCACAGCTCGGCATTCTTCACCGGCTTCCTGTCGGCGGTCTTCCAGCCGTTGCGCTTCCAGCCGTGGATCCATTTGGTGATCCCGTCGCGCATGTACTGGGAGTCGGAGTAGAGATCGACGGCGCAGGACCGCTTCAACGCGGCCAGGGCCTCGATCACCGCCAGCAGTTCCATCCGGTTGTTGGTGGTCTGCGCCTCGCCACCCTTCAACTCCTTCTCGGCGCCGTTGAACCGCAGGATGGCCGCCCAGCCGCCGGGGCCCGGATTGCCGGAACAGGCGCCGTCCGTGTGAATCTCCACCCTGTCGCCGCTCATTGCGTCACCCGCTCGAGATCGAAGCCATACTCGGCGGCGCTCGCCACCGCCCGGTGGAAGCGCAGCTTGCGCAGGTACTCCCGCGGATCCTTCTTGGTGACGAAGGAGCCTTCCGGGACGTTCAGCCAGTCGTAGAGCCGCGTCAGCATGAAGCGCATGGCCGCCCCCCGGCAGAGGATCGGCAGTGCGGCGACCTCGGCGGCGCTCAGCGGCCGCACATGCGCGTATCCCTCGATCAGGCCGCGCCCCTTCGTGACGTTGAAGCTGCCATCCGGCTCGAAGCACCAGGCGCAGAGGCCGATGGCAAGGTCGTAGGCGAGCAGGTCGTTGCAGGCGAAGTAGAAGTCGATCAGGCCTGAAAGCTCGCCGGCGAGGAAGAACACGTTGTCCGGGAATAGGTCGGCGTGGATGATCCCGGCCGGCAGGTCCGCCGGCCAGTTCGCCTCCAGAAAGGCGAGCTCCTCATCGATCGCCACCGCCAGCCCCGGCTCGATCTCGTCGACCCGGTTACCGCAACTCTCGAAGAGCAGGCGCCAGTCCTGCATCGCCAGCCCATTGCGCCGGCGCAAGGTGAAGTCGGCGGCGGCCGCGTGCATTCCCGCCATGGCCGTGCCCACTGCGCGGCAGTGGTCGGCGGTGGGGCGGCGCGTCCACATCCCCTCGAGGAAGGTGAAGATCGCGGCCGGTCGGCCGGCCAGTTCGCCCAGCGCCTCGCCCGCGCTGGTATGGACCGGTAGCGGGCAGGAGATGCCGCGCTCCGCCAGATGCTCCATCAGGCCGACGAAGAACGGCAGGTCGCCGCGGTTCACCCGCTTCTCGTAGAGCGTCAGGATGAATGTCCCGGCTTCGGTGCGCAGCAGGAAGTTGGAGTTCTCGACCCCTTCCGCGATCCCCTTGTAGCTCAGCAGCGAGCCGATGCCGTAATCGGCGAGGAACGCGGCGAGCTGCGGTTCCGAGATGTCGGTGTAGACCGCCAAGAATCAGCTCCCGCCGTTGACGAAGGCCATGTCGTCGGCCGTCAGCGGCGTCTCGCGCAGCGAGCGCATGACGGGGAAGTTCTCGTTCTCCTCGGCGGTCCGCACCAGTTCGACGGTCACCTCGAAACGGTCGCGGAAGGCCTCGACGATCGCGTCGACGAGGATCTCCGGCGCCGAAGCGCCGGCGGAGAGCGCCACCACGCCGCCGGGCCGCACGCTGTCCCACGGCAGGTCCTCCACACCTTCGACGAGCGCTCCCTGCAGCGCCCCCGCCCGTTCGGCGACTTCGACGAGACGCCGGGAGTTCGACGAGTTTGGGGCGCCAACGACGAGGAACAGGTCGGCGCCGGGCGCGGCCGCCTTCACCGCATCCTGCCGGTTGGTCGTGGCGTAGCAGATCGATTCCGACGACGGCGCCTGCATGTCCGGGAAACGTGCCTGCAGCGCCGCGACGATGCCGCTCGTGTCGTCGACGGAGAGGGTCGTCTGGGTGACGAAGCCGAGCGCTGCCGGATCAGCCGGCTCGAAGGCGGCGACATCGGCCTCGGTCTCGATCAGCGTCACCTCGCCCGACAGCAGCTGTCCCATCGTGCCGATCACCTCGGGGTGCCCCTTGTGCCCGACCAGCAGCACGTGGCGGCCGCGCTTGACGTGCAGCATCGCCTGCTTGTGCACCTTGGAGACCAGCGGACAGGTCGCGTCGAGATAAAGCATCTCGCGTGCGGCGGCGGCGGCCGGCACCGATTTCGGCACACCATGGGCCGAGAAGACGACGGGCTGGCCATCATCGGGGATGTCGTCCAGTTCCTTGACGAACACCGCGCCCATGTTGCGCAGGCCTTCCACGACATAGCGGTTGTGGACGATCTCGTGGCGGACATAGACGGGTGCGCCGTGCTTTTTCAGCGTCAGCACGACGATCTGGATCGCCCGGTCGACGCCGGCGCAGAAGCCGCGCGGCTCGCACATGCGGATCGTCAGCTTCGGCTTGGCATCGGTATCGAACAAGAAGGGCTCCGGAGTCTGGGGCGGCTTGCCCCGGCCGAATGAAGGGATCGGACCGGCAGGTGTCAAGGTTTGCGGGCGCGCCACTGGGAAACGACCAGCAGCACGGTCATGACGACGAGGACGAAGCCGATGCCGTACCACGTGACGGCATATTGCAGGTGGTTGTTCGGGATCTCGATCACCGTCGTGCCGCCGATTGGCCAGCCGCCCGGCGCCCGGCCAGGCCCGGCATCGAGGAAGAACGGCAGGACGCGGACTTCCGGCGGAAGCTCCAGCCCCTGGACCATCGCGTCGATGTCCCGCCGGAAGAAGGTGTTTCCGATCGGATCGTTCTCCGGCACGAAGAAGCCGGCAGCCTCGGCCGGCGGGTTGCGGGCAAGGCCGCTGACCGTCACCCGCCCCTCGACCTGGCCTTCGCGGCGGGTTCCCGGATCGCGTCGATCGTAGGGAACGAAGCCGCGATTGACGAAGATCAGGCGCTCCCTGTCGACGAGCAACGGCACGTGGACGTTCCAGCCCGACTGCCCTTCGAAGGTCGACAGGAAATACCGTTCCCCTTCGTTGAGGAAGCCACCCTCGAGCGTCGCGGGGGTATAGTCGACGTCGCCGGTCGCGGCGTATTGCGCCTCCAGCGCGTCGAGGTCGACGGGCTCCGACGCGATCCGCTCGTCGATCTGCGCGACCAGGGCCTGCTTCCACTGCAGGCGCTCGACCTGCCAGGTGCCGAGCGCCATCAGGATCGCGATCCCGACGAGACAGGCCACCAGCGCGAACCAGAACCGGCCCCGGCTCATGCGGAACGGCGCTTCCGGCGACGTGGCCATCCAATCGGGATCACTCGCCACGGTCGATGCGCCCTTCCGCTGCGCGGTGCTTGTACTGGAGGGCAATCATCAGGCCTTTCAGAGCGCGGAGCAGCGGCAGTGCCAGCGCCAGGATCAAGGGCAGCCACAACAGCAGGTGCACCCAGAGCGGCGGGTTGAAGGCGACCTCCACCCACAATGCGAGGCCGCAGACGACGAAGCCGATGATCAGGATGACGAAGACGGCCGGTCCGTCGCCCGAGTCGATGAAGGCGTAGTCGAGGTCGCAATTCTTGCAGCGCGGCGCCACGGTGAGAAACCCGGAGAAGAGCCTGCCTTCGCCGCAGCGGGGGCACCGTCCCAGCAGCCCGGCCCGTGCCGGGTCCACCGTTCCGAGATCATGGCGATTGGCGCTCATTTGGTTGCTCCTCAAGCGAAGAAGGCGGCCCCATTGCTGCGCCGCCTCCTCCCCCGAACGCTGTTTTGGGCGCCGATTACATGTGGTGGATCACGCCGCCCCAGCTGCCCCAGACATAGATGCTGAAGAACAGGAACAGCCAGACCACGTCGACGAAATGCCAGTACCAGGCCGCCGCCTCGAAGCCGAAATGCTTCTGCGGCGTGAACTGTCCCTTCATCGCGCGGATCAGGCAGACGATCAGGAAGATCGTGCCGACGATGACGTGGAAGCCATGGAAGCCGGTCGCCATGAAGAAGGTCGAGCCGTAGATCGAGCCGGCGAACGCGAAGGGCGCGTGGGCATACTCGTAGTACTGCACGTAGGAGAAGATGAGGCCGAGCAGCACGGTCAGCGCCAGACCCCAGACCAGACCCTTGCGGTCATTGTGCAGAAGCGCATGATGCGCCCAGGTCACGGTGGTGCCCGAGAGCAGCAGCGTCACGGTGTTGAACAGCGGCAGGTGAAGCGGGTCCAGCACCTCGATGCCGACCGGCGGCCACTGGCCCCCGAGGACCTGGGTCCGCGCCGCCTGCACCGCCTCGTTCGGGAAGAGGCTCGCGTCGAAGAACGCCCAGAACCACGCGACGAAGAACATCACCTCCGAGGCGATGAACATGATCATGCCGTAGCGCAGATGCATCGACACGACAGGCGTATGAGCGCCTTCCCGGCCTTCCTTGATGGTATCAGACCACCACGCGTACATGACGTAGAGCACGATCGCGAGGCCGACGAAGAAGATCCACGGCGTCGCCAGATCGATGCCGAACACCAGGAACTGGTTCCCGGACGCGTAGCGCATGTAGCTGACGGAGCCGATCATCAGGATGAACGCGCCGATCGAGGCGACGAACGGCCACGGACTCGGGTCGATGATGTGATAGTCGTGATGCTTGGCGTGCGTGTCTGCCATCGCGATTCCCCGGTCTCCTCACTGCTCGGCGATCAACTACAAGAGATCGGCGGCAAACTCCAGCTACGTAGGCCTTGGTGGCGACGCATCCGCGCCGACCTCCTGCCTTCAAAGATTGTCGGTCGTCGTGCCTGTTCCGCTGCTCTCCGGCGCCGCCGCCACCGGCTCCGGCCCGGTGTCCTGCGGGAAGAACGTGTAGGACAGGGTAATCGCGCGACCGTCCCGCAACTCCTCCGATTCCACAATGTCCGGATCGACGAAGAACACGACGGGCATGTCCATCTCCTCGCCGGGCTGAAGCGTCTGATTGTCGAAGCAGAAGCAGGCGATCTTGTTGAAGTACAGTCCGGCGGCATTCGGCGTCACGTTGTACGTCGCCTGGGCGGTCACCGGCTGGTCGGAATCGTTGCGGACGTAGAAGCTGGTCTGACGCGTCTCGCCGAGCTTGACCGTGATCTCCCGATCGTTGGGGTGAAAGGTCCAGGGCAGACCCGGGGCGCGGTTGCCGTCGAACCGCACGACGATCGTGCGATCGACCACCTGGCCGGACTCCTGCTCGGCGCGTTGCGTGGTGCCGCCGAAGCCAGTCACCTGGCAGAACAGCTCGTAGAGCGGGACGGACGCGTAGGCCGCCCCGACCATGCCGAAGGCGAACGCGGCGCAAGCCACGGCGATCACCCTGCCGCGGCGCGCCGCCTTGTCTGACATGCTGGACGATTTGCCGCTCATGACCCCATCTTTGCCAGCGAGACGAAATAGAAGATCACCACGAGGGCGACCAGCAGGATGCCGATCGCGACCGATCGGTTGCGCCGGGCCTTCTGCTGGGCTTCGGTCAGCCTGACGCCGTCGTCACCCATCTCAGAGCCCGCCCGCGGCACCGAGGCCGCCCACGATGCCCTCGACGAGCAGGATGGCGAAGAGGCCGAACAGGTAGAAGATGGAGAAGGCGAAGAGCTTCTTGGCCGGAACCATCCGCGGATCCCCGCCGGCCATCTTCAGCGTCGCATAGGCGTGACGGAGGAAGTTCGCCCCCAGCGCGACCGCGGCGATCCCGTAGACGGGCCCGGCGAAGCCGAGCGGCCACGGCGCGACGGCAACCGGGACGAGGAGGAGCGAATAGACGAAGATCTGTCGCCGTGTCGCCCGTTCGCCCGCGACGTTGGGCAGCATCGGGACGCCGGCACTGCCGTAATCCTTCAGCTTGAACAGAGCGAGCGCCCAGAAATGCGGCGGCGTCCACAGGAAGATGATCAGGAAGAGGACGATGCTCTCGATCGCGACGCCGCCGGTGACCGCGGCCCAGCCGATCATCGGCGGGAAGGCGCCGGCGGCACCGCCGATGACGATGTTCTGCGGCGTCGAGCGCTTCAGCCCCATCGTGTATATGACGGCGTAGAAGAAGATCGTGAAGGCGAGCAGGCCCGCGGCGAACCAGTTGGTCGCAAGGCCGAGCATCATCACCGACAGGCACGCGAGGCCCACACCGAAGCCGAGGGCCGTCTCCGGCGCGATGCGGCCGGCGGGCACCGGGCGCTGAGCGGTCCGCGTCATCAGGCGGTCGATGTCGTTGTCGTACCACATGTTGAGCGCGCCCGAGGCGCCGGCTCCGACGGCGATCGACAGGATGGCGATGACGGCGAGGGTCGGATGCAGGCCGCCCGGCGCCAGAACCATGCCGGTGATGGCCGTCAGCACGACCAGCGACATCACCCGCGGCTTGAGGAGAGCCAGGAAGTCGCGGGGTTCGGCAAGGCTCACCGCCTGGGGCGCGGCCGATGTGCTGTTGGCATCGAGAAACGTCAATTCAACCTCGGACTGCTCCGGTCGGCCGGTTCTTCCGGCCGGTTGACCGCCGCCCGGACAGGCGGCAGCCGCTTGGTATCTTTCAGCCGCCGGCCGAACCCGCCGGCGGCGCCTGCCGCGCCTTACTTGACGCGCGGCAGCGTCTCCCACTGGTGGTAGGGCGGCGGGGACGGCAGTTGCCACTCGAGCGTGGTCGCACCCTCGCCCCACGGATTGGCGCCGGCCACCCGCTTCTTCGAGAACGCCTCGAAGACGGTGTAGAGGAACACCAGCACCGCGACGCCCGACAGGTACGAGCCCATCGAAGAGACGAAATTCCAGCCGGCGAACGCATCCGGATAGTCGACATAGCGGCGCGGCATGCCGGCAGCGCCGAGGAAATGCTGCGGGAAGAACAGGATGTTGACGCCGACGAACGTCATCCAGAAGTGAATCTTCCCGAGCGTCTCGTTGTACATGTATCCGGTCATCTTCGGGAACCAGTAGTACCAGCCGGCGAAGATGGCGAACACGGCGCCCAGCGACAGGACGTAGTGGAAATGCGCCACCACGTAATAGGTGTCGTGGAGCACCCGGTCGACGCCCGCATTGGCGAGCTTGACGCCGGTGACGCCGCCGACCGTGAACAGGAAGATGAAGCCGATCGCCCAGAGCATCGGCGTCCTGAAGGTCAGCGAGCCGCCCCACATCGTCGCGATCCACGAGAAGATCTTGATGCCGGTCGGAACCGCGATCACCATCGTGGCGAAGACGAAGTAGCGCTGCGTGTTAAGCGAGATGCCGGTGGTGTACATGTGGTGCGCCCACACGACGAAGCCGACGACGCCGATCGCGACCATGGCGTAGGCCATGCCGAGATAGCCGAAGACCGGCTTGCGGGAGAAGGTCGAGATGATGTGGCTGATGATGCCGAAGGCCGGCAGGATCAGGATGTAGACCTCGGGGTGACCGAAGAACCAGAACAGATGCTGGAACAGGATCGGGTCACCACCGCCTTCCGGCGCGAAGAAGGTCGTGCCGAAATTGCGATCCGTCAGCAGCATCGTGATGGCGCCTGCCAGGACCGGCAGCGAAAGAAGCAGCAGGAAGGCAGTGACCAGCACGGACCAGGCGAAGAGCGGCATCTTGTGCAGCGTCATGCCGGGAGCGCGCATGTTGAGGATGGTGGTGATGAAGTTGATGGCGCCGAGGATCGACGACGCCCCGGCGATGTGCAGCGAGAAGATCGCCAGATCCACCGCGGGACCGGGGTGGCCGGTCGTCGACAGCGGCGGGTACATGGTCCAGCCGGTACCGACGCCGTTCGAGCCCGGCGCGCCCTCGACGAACATCGACAGGAGAAGCAGCGGGAAGGAGACGGCGAGCAGCCAGAAGGAGATGTTGTTCAGCCGCGGGAACGCCATGTCGGGCGCACCGATCATGATCGGCACCATCCAGTTGGCGAAGCCGCCGATCAGCGCGGGCATGACCATGAAGAAGATCATGATCAGGCCATGGCCGGTGGTAAAGACGTTGTAGATCTGCGGATCGCCGAAGATCTGCAGACCCGGCTCCTGCAGCTCCATGCGCATCGCGACCGACAGTGCACCGCCGAGGATGCCGGCGCAGATCGCAAAGATCAGATAGAGCGTGCCGATGTCCTTGTGGTTGGTCGAATAGACCCAGCGCGTCCAGCCGGTTGGCTTGTGGTCGCCATGGGCGTCGTGAGCGGCTCCGTAAGCCATGTCGGTCTCCCTCGAACCCTTGTTTAACGGACGGCCACGGCGACATCGCCGGCGGACTGGATCTCGGCCGTCAACGCGGCGTTGGCGGCATCGAGATCCTCGGCAGCGGCCGCGTACCAGCGGGCGAACTGCTCCTGCGAGACGACCCGCAGGGCGACCGGCATGTTGAAGTGAGCCTGACCGCAGAGCTCGTAGCACTGTCCGTAGAAGATGCCTTCGCGCAGCGGCTCCATGAAATACTCGTTGATCCGGCCCGGCACCGCATCGACCTTCACGCCCATCGACGGGATGCCGAAGGAGTGAATGACGTCGGCGGAGGTCGTGATGATCCGGATGACCGTATCCACCGGGACGACCAGCTCGTTGTCGGCGGCGAGGAGGTGCGGATAGACGGCGCGGTCAATCTTGCCGTAGCTCTCCCGGTCCTCCTCGAGAAGCGGGTACGACTCGTACGACACCGGCTGGGCGCTCGCCTCGCCTTCGGTCTCCGGCGGCTGGAACTCGTAGCCCCAGTACCACTGGTAGCCGGTCACCTTGACCGTCAGCTCAGGCTCGCGGGGCGGATTGTACTGCGCCGTCAGCAGCTGGAAGGAAGGCACCGCGAGGAACAGGAGAATGATCACCGGGGCCAGCGTCCAGACCACCTCGATCGTGGTGTTGTGGCTGGTGCGCGAAGGCTGCGGATTGCGGCCGGCGGCATAGCGATAGATGCACCAGGCCAGCAGGACGGCGACGAGGATCGTGATCGGGACGATGAAGGCCAGGGTGAAGTTGCTGAACCAGTGAACCTGCGCCTGGATCGGCGACAGCGCCTCCTGGAGGCCCATCTGCCAGGGATGCGGTTGACCCGGAATCAGGATTGGCTCCTGCGCTGACGCGGCGCCAGCTCCTCCGAGAAGCGCCGCAGCGGCGAAGATCGATCGTCTCACTCGCATTCTCTCCATCTGTCGCATCGGCGCCAGCCCTCGATCATCACGGATACTGCCGGCACCGACCGACGCCTGCGCCTCGACACATATAGCAAATCGAATATGTCTGTCAGTCCACCGCTTCAAACCACGAAATCCGGCGGGCCGCAATATCTTAGAAGCATCGCAAGCTTGCGGCAAAATCGCGAGAGCGTCATTCCTGCGGTCGCGGACGGAGCCGCGCCAAGGGGCCAAGGTCCGTGCAAGGGTGAGGCGCCACGTGGTAGGGTCGGCCTGCGCAGGCCATGGTCGCCCCTCGCTGCGTCCATGCGTCTCGTGCGATACGCAATCGTTTGCCATGCCCGCGCCGGTCAGCGCGAGCGCGTGATTCGGATATTTTCCATGATCAGAACCCTCCGGCCGATCCTCGCGGCCTTCCTCATCGCCGGTATCGGATCGCTGCCCGCGGCTGCTCAGTCCGGCGCGACGGGCACGGTGAAGTCGCAGCACGGGTCATGGGCGGTCGTCTGCGACGAGCCCGCGGGCGCGACGGGCGAACAGTGCGCCCTCCTGCAGAACGTCGTCGCCGAGGATCGCCCGGAAGTGGGGCTTTCCATCGTCGCCCTGAAGACCGCGGACCAGCAGGCCCGCATCCTGCGCGTCCTTGCGCCGCTGGGCATCCTGCTGCCCAACGGTCTCGGCCTCTATGTCGACGGCCAGGACATCGGCCGCGCGCAGTTCGTGCGCTGCTTCCAGGACGGATGCTACGCCGAGGTGATCCTCGCGGACGAATTGCTGTCGACGCTCGCCGGCGGCACGACCGCGACCTTCATCGTCTTCCAGACGCCCGAACAGGGTATCGGCATCCCCGTCGATCTTCAGGGCTTCAAGGAAGGCTTCGACGCGCTGCCGTAGGTCCCCCTGACCGCTTCCTGGCGAAGGAGCGGTTGGCAGGCCGCGACCGCGACCATATCTGCGGCTCCGACAACCACCATGCCCCATGCCAGGAGACCGCCATGACCGCGTCGCTGATCGAGCGCTTTGACATATCCCGCGCCGAGATCGACGCCATCCTCGGCGAAACGCTCGTCGATGCCGATGACGGCGAGCTCTTCCTCGAGTACCGCGAGTCGGAATCTCTGGTCTTCGACAACGGTCGGCTGAAATCCGGGAACTTCTCGCTGGACCAGGGCTTCGGTCTGCGCGCGGTCGCCGGGGAGGCCGTGGGCTACGCCCATGCCGGCGACTTCTCGGAGGCCGCGCTGAAGCGCGCCGCGAGCGCCGTCGCGGCGGTGAAGGCCGGGCATCACGGAACCCACGCCGAGCCGCCCGCCGGCACCAACGCCAGGCTCTACAGCGACGAGAACCCGATCCCGACGCCGGGCTTCGAGGCGAAGGTCAAGCTCCTGCAGGAGATCGACGCCTATCTTCGCGGCCAGGGAGACGATGTCCGGCAGGTCTCGGCGACGCTCGGCGCGCAGTGGCAGACGATCGAGATCCTGCGGGCCGACGGCCGCCTGGTGAAGGACATCCGACCGCTGGTGCGGATCAACATCACCGTCGTCTGCGGCCAGGGCGACCGGCAGGAATCGGGCTCCTTCGGCGCCGGCGGGCGCAAGGGGCTGGGCGAGTTCATGGTGGCCGAGAACTGGCAGGCGATCGCCGACAGGGCGCTGCGGCAGGCCCGCACCAACCTGACGGCCGTGCCAGCCCCGGCCGGAACGTTCGACATCGTCCTCGGCTCGGGCTGGCCCGGCGTCATGCTGCACGAGGCGGTGGGCCACGGCCTCGAAGGCGACTTCAACCGCAAGAAGACGTCGGCCTTCTCCGGCCTGATGGGCCAGCAGGTGGCGGCCAGGGGAGTCACCGTCGTGGACGACGGCACCATCGCCGAGCGGCGCGGCTCGCTGACCATCGACGACGAGGGAACGCCGACCAACCGAACGGTCCTCATCGAGGACGGCAAGCTTGTCGGCTACATGCAGGATCGCCAGAACGCCAGGCTGATGGGCGCGGCGGCCACCGGGAACGGGCGCCGCCAGTCCTATGCGCATTCACCGATGCCGCGGATGACCAACACGATGATGCTCGGTGGCTCCCACGAGCCGGCGGAGATCATTTCGTCCGTCAAGGACGGCATTTACGCCGTCTCCTTCGGCGGCGGCCAGGTGGACATCACCTCGGGCAAGTTCGTCTTCGGCTGCACCGAGGCCTACCGGATCCGCGACGGCAAGGTGGCTGAGCCCCTCAAGGGCGCCATGCTGATCGGCAACGGGCCGGAGGCCATGCACCGCGTCTCGATGATCGGCAACGACGTCGCGCTCGACACCGGCATCGGCATGTGCGGCAAGAACGGCCAGGGTGTTCCCGTCGGCGTCGGCCAGCCGCATCTGCGCATGGACCAGGTCACGGTCGGCGGCACCGAGGCCTGACCGGCTTCGACGGGCCAAAGCGGGAGCGGCAGATGCGCCAGGGCTCGATCCTGATCCTGACCGGGGCCGGGATCTCCGCCGAATCGGGGATCGACACCTTCCGGAGCGAGGGCGGCATCTGGTCGAAGATCGACTACCGCGACGTCGCAACGCCCGCCGGCTTTGTCCGCAATCCGTCCCGCGTGCACGACTTCTACAACGCCCGCCGGCGCGGTCTCGCGACCGTCGAGCCGAACGTGGCGCATTTCGCTCTGGCCCGGCTCGAGCGCGAGCACGGCGGCCGCGTGACGATCGTCACCCAGAACATCGACGACCTGCACGAGCGCGCCGGCTCGCGCAACCTCGTCCACATGCATGGCGAACTGAAGCGCGCCTTATGCGAGGCCTGCGGCACGCGCCGCGAGCAGCCGGACGACCTCTCGATCGCGACCGCCTGCGCCGATTGCGGGACGATGGGCGGCATTCGCCCCGACGTCGTCTGGTTCGGCGAGATGCCCTATCGCATGACGGAGATCGAGGACGCACTTCTTTCGGCCGACCTCTTCGTTTCGATCGGCACCAGCGGCGCCGTCTATCCCGCCGCGGGCTTGGTCGCCGGGGCGCGCGAGGCAGGAATCCGGACGCTCGAACTCAATCTCGAGCCGTCCGAGGGGTCGCACCTCTTCGACGAACGCCGCTATGGCCCCGCGACCGAAGTCGTTCCGGCCTTCGTCGAAGAGGTGCTGCGAAGCCGGGAATGAAACGGCACCCTTGGGCGGCGCCCTACCCCCGCAGGCGGCGGGGCCCATCCTTCACGGGTAGAGCCGCCCGATCCGCCACCCGCCGGCCTCGTCCTGCCGGCTGAATACCGCCCGGTCGTGGAGCCGGAACGCGCCGTCGTGCCAGAACTCGATCTGCAGCGGCGCCAGGCGGAACCCCGACCAATGCGCCGGCCGCGGGACGGCGCCGTCGCCGTAGCGTTCGCCGAGTTCCGCCACGCGGGTCTCGAGCACTTCGCGGCTTTCGAGCGGTCGCGACTGGTCCGAGGCCCAGGCGCCGATCCGGCTGCCAAGCGGCCGCGAGGCGAAATAGGCGTCCGCTTCCGCCTCGCCGACCACCGCCACGGGCCCGCGTATCCGGACCTGGCGGCGCAACGTCTTCCAGTGGAAGCACAAGGCCGCCTTGCCTGACGCCAGGAGCTGCCGCCCCTTATTGCTTTCGAAATTGGTGTAGAAGACGAAGCCTGCGGCGTCGAAGCCCTTCAGAAGCACCATACGCACGTCCGGAAGGCCGGCTTCGTCGACGGTCGCCAGCGCCATGGCGTTCGGGTCGTTCGGTTCGCTGCCCTCGGCGTCGCCCAGCCAGTTCGCGAAAAGAGCGAACGGGTCGTCGCCTACCGGTTTTTCACCAAGGGTTAAGGCTTCCTTCGCCATATTCGCTGTGTTCCTTGCAAGGGGCATGCTCCTGATTCGCGGAGCCTGGCGCGGCAACAGATAAGAGATCGATGGCACGGTTCCAGCTCATCGCGGCCTGCGTTCTTTCCCTGGGAATGGGCGGCTGCGTCGTCTCCGGCCCCGGCATGGGCGGCATGGTCGACGCGGAACTCGTCACCGGCTCGATCAGCCGCCCCGATGCGGCATCGCCGAATCCGGACATGGCCTCCGACGAGCGGACGGTGCGCAACGCCGTTTCGGCAGCCGACATCGATGGCGGCGAAAGCCGCCACGCCTGGGCCAATCCCCAGACCGGCGCCAACGGCGTCGTGACCGCGATCCGCGAGAGCCGCGACGGCTCGCGGATCTGCCGCAGCTTCCAGACATCGCGGCAGCGCTTCGACGGCATCGCTCTCTACCATGGCGAGGCCTGCACGGTCGGCGAAGGCGAGTGGGCGCTGGTGAGCTTCAACGAAGCGGGAAGCTGAGCGCCAGGCTTTCCGGCGATCCCCTTAAATTACGGCTGCACCGGTTCCATATACAGCGCGGCGCGCGCAACCCTGCACGTGCCGAACCGTCATCGCACTTGAAGGACCTCTTGCCAGATGCGCGACCCCTACGCCGTCCTCGGCGTCGCCAAATCGGCGAACGAGAAGGAGATCAAGGCGGCCTTCCGCAAGCTCGCCAAGCAGTATCATCCGGACGCCAACGCCAATGATCCGAGCGCGGTCGCGCGCTTCAACGAGGCCAACCAGGCCTACGAGATACTCGGCGACAAGGAGAAGCGCGCGCAGTTCGATCGCGGCGAGATCGATGCCGAGGGCAAGCAGAAATTCCAGGGATTTTCCGGCGACCCGTTCGGCGGGGCGCGGCGCGGCGGCCGACCCGGCGGCTTCGACTTCCGCTCCTCGGGACGGGCCGAGGATTTCGCCTCGGAGAGCATGTTCTCCGATTTCTTCGAACAGGCGTTCTCGGGCGCCGGTCGACGGGGAGCCGGCGACGGTCCCGGCTTCACGTCTGCGCGCAACGCCGCCGCCAAGGGTGCCGACATCAAGGCGACGCTCGCCATCCGGCTCGAGGACATCATCGCCGGCGACAAGGTCGAGGCCGAATTTCCCACCGGCAAGCGCCTCGCCATCCGGCTTCCCGACGGCGTCGAAGACGGGCAGACCGTCCGGCTGAAAGGCCAGGGGCAACCCTCGCCTGTTCCGGGCGGCAAGGCAGGCGACGCGCTGGTGACGTTCGGCTTCGTGCCGCATCCGCGTTTCCGCGTCGACGGGAGGAACCTCGTCCACGACCTTGCCGTGCCGCTGAAGACGGCGGTGCTGGGCGGCAAGATCGAGGTCGAGACGCTGAGCGGGCGCGTCTCCCTGACCATCCCGCCATGGACGAGTTCCGGTAAGACGTTTCGTCTCAAGGGGAAGGGGCTGACGACGACGGCCGGCGGCCGGGGCGACCTCCTCGTCTCGACGCGCGTCACACTGCCGAAGGACGATCCCGAGCTCGAGGCGCTCTTCCGCCAGCGGGCGGAACAGGAGCCGGCAGCCGGCTGAAGGGCGCCGGCGGGTGCTGCGCTTGATGGTCCGGCGGGGCTGTGCCATACCCGCCGCCGTCAAAACCACGCATCGCAGCAGGTCCGGAGGATTCGCGCCATGGCTCATTCGACGGGTCTGATGAACGGCAAGCGAGGCCTCGTGATGGGCGTCGCGAACAACCGATCGATCGCCTGGGGCATCGCCAAGGCGCTCGCCGACCAGGGGGCCGAGATCGCCCTCACCTACCAGGGCGACGCCTTGAAGAAGCGCGTCGAGCCGCTGGCGGCAGAGCTCGGCGCGATCGTCGCCGGCCATTGCGACGTCGGCGACAGCGCCAGCATCGACGCCGTGTTCGACGGCCTCAAGGAGCGCTGGGGCAAGCTCGACTTCCTCGTCCACGCCATCGGCTTCTCCGACAAGGACGAGCTCACCGGGCGCTATGTCGACACGAGCGAAGGCAACTTCACCAAGACGATGCTGATCTCGGTCTATTCCTTCACGGCGGTCGCGCAGCGCGCCGAGAAGCTGATGACCGACGGCGGCTCGATGTTGACGCTGACCTATTACGGCGCCGAGAAGGTGATGCCGCACTACAACGTCATGGGTGTCGCCAAGGCGGCGCTGGAGGCGTCGGTGCGCTACCTCGCGGTCGATCTCGGCAAGCAGAAGATCCGCGTCAATGCCATCTCCGCCGGCCCGATCAAGACGCTGGCGGCCTCCGGCATCGGCGACTTCCGCTACATTCTGAAATGGAACGAATACAACTCGCCGCTGAAGCGCACGGTCACGATCGACGAGGTCGGCCAGTCGGCGCTTTATCTGCTGTCGGACATGTCGACCGCCGTGACCGGCGAGGTCCACCACGTCGATTCCGGCTACCACACGGTCGGCATGAAGGCCGTCGACGCGCCGGACATCTCGGTCGTCAAGGACCTGCCCTAAGCCGGCCGTCATGGGCCTTCCGCTGCTTTATCTGTGTCGTCACGGTCGGACGGCCTGGAACATCGAGGGCCGCCTGCAGGGACAGGAAGACGTTCCGCTGACGCCGTTCGGCCGGGTCGAGGCCGCCCGCAACGGGCTCTATCTGCGCAATGTGCTGGGCGAGCGTGCGGCGGCCCTGCGCTTCATCTCCAGCCCGATGTCGCGAACCGTCGAGACCATGCGGATCATCCGCCAAAGGCTCGGGCTCGAGCCGGACGATTTCGAGCGGGACCCGCGGCTGGTGGAACTGCATTTCGGCGACTGGCAGGGTTCGACACTGGCGGAGATCGCCGCCCGCGACCCAGAACAGATCGCGGCGCGCAAGGCCGACAAATGGAACTTCGTGCCGCCCGGCCCGCGTGGCGAAAGCTACGAGATGCTCGCCAGGCGTGTCGGCCCGGTCTTCGAGGAACTCGACAGCCCGACGCTGATCACCGCCCATGGCGGCGTCACGCGATGCTTCCTGCGCCTGCATGCCGGAATGAAGCCGGACGCGGCGGCGCGCTTCGGCGTGGCGCAGGATCGCATCCTGCGCTGGCAGGAGGGCGAGATCAGCTGGGTCTGAGGCAGGACCGAGTGCTCAGACGAGCCTCACCGTCCCGAGTGGATGCGCTTCGTCGTAGATGAGCACGACATCCATGCCGGGGCTGACGCGCTCGTAGTTGAAGCCTTCGGGAAGAAGGTAGACGAGGCCGTCGCTGAGGCGGATCTCGGCGCGCTCGGGATCGATCGCCTCGATCGTGCCGCCGACTTCCTGAGCCATCGACGGAATCTGCATCGCGACCGTCAGCACCGAACTGGCGAAAAAAGCGAGTATCTGCCTGGTCATAGCCCGTCCTCCTGCATTCGTCGCGCCTGGCGACCCGCGAACCCGTCACCCACGGTTTCGCGGCATTTCGCGGGCCACTGCCCGCGCAACAGCAGGTTCAGGCCAGATTGTGTCGGAAGTGGCGCCGAAACCTTTAAGATATGTTGCAACCGGCGCATTTGACCGCGTCGCCTCCGAGCGCCTACATCGCCCCGTCCAGCACGCGACCCTCCGGCGGAGTTCCATGTCCCACAACACGTTTGGCCATCTGTTCCGCGTCACCACATGGGGCGAAAGCCACGGGCCCGCGATCGGCTGCGTCGTCGACGGGACGCCGCCGGGCATCAACTTCTCCGAAGCCGGCATCCAGGCGTATCTGGACCGCCGCCGGCCCGGCCAGTCGCGCTACACGACGCAGCGCCAGGAGCCCGACCAGGTCCGGGTCCTGTCCGGCGTCGTCCCCGGCAAGGGCGAGGGCGACCTCGTTTCCACGGGAACGCCGATCGCCTTGGAAATCCAGAACGTCGACCAGCGTTCAAAGGATTATGCCGCGATCGCCCAAAGCTATCGCCCCGGCCACGCCGACATCACCTACGACATCAAGTACGGCATCCGCGACTATCGCGGCGGCGGCCGTTCCTCCGCCCGCGAGACCGCGACGCGGGTCGCCGCGGGAGCGATCGCCCGCCTCGTCGTGCCGGGCCTGGCGGTGCGGGCGGCGCTGGTCCAGATCGGCGAGATCGCGGTCGACCGGGAGCGGTGGGACTGGAGCGAGGTCGACCGCAATCCCTTCTTCTGCCCCGATGCCGAGACGGCGACGCTCTGGGCGGAGCATCTCGACGCAGTGCGCAAGAGCGGCTCCTCCGTCGGCGCGGTCGTCGAGGTCGTCGCGGAGGGCGTGCCCGCCGGACTCGGCGCGCCGGTCTACGGCAAGCTCGATGCCGACATCGCTGCCGGCCTGATGTCGATCAACGCCGTCAAGGGCGTGGAGATCGGTGACGGCTTCGGCTCCGCAAGGCTCAGCGGCGAGGAGAACGCCGACGAGATTAGGACCGGACCGGACGGGCGGCCGCAGTTCCTGTCGAACCATGCGGGCGGCATTCTCGGGGGCATCTCCACCGGCCAGCCCGTCGTCGCGCGCTTCGCGGTCAAGCCGACCTCGTCGATCCTGACGCCACGCCGGTCGATCGACGCGGAGGGCACCGAGGTCGACGTCATGACGAAGGGCCGGCACGACCCCTGCGTCGGGATCCGGGCGGTTCCCATCGGCGAGGCGATGGTCGCCTGCGCGATCGCCGACCATTATCTTCGCCATCGCGGCCAGACGGGGCGGATATGAGCACCGCCTCGCTTCGGGAGCGGGAGGAAACCTCCTCCACCGGCGCAATTGATAAGGCGGCCGCAAAGCGTTAGCCGTTGGGAGACGAGGATGAATCGGAAGGAAGACCGGATGATCCAGCGCCCCAGACCGGTCGCCGCGGCATGAGAACGCGGCTCTACCACCACGCGATCTTCGCCGATCACCTGACGGGCCCCGGGCATCCGGAGCGACCGGAGCGGATGGCCGCCGTCGCCGCGGCGCTGGAAGAGGAATGCTTCCAGCATCTCGACCGCGCGGAAGCGCCGGAAGCCTCGCTCGAGGCGATCTACCGCTGTCATCCCGAGAGCTACGTCCGAAAAGTCGCCACCGCCATTCCCGGGGACGGGCTGGTGCGGGTGGACGGGGACACGGTCGTCAGCTCGAAGAGCTTCACCGCCGCGCTACACGGCGTCGGCGGGGCGATAGCGGCGGTCGACGACGTCGTCTCGAAGGAGGCCGACAACGTGTTCGTGGCCGGCCGCCCGCCGGGCCATCACGCCGAGACGGCCGTGGCGATGGGGTTCTGCCTGTTCAACAATGCTGCCATCGCCGCGCGTCATGCGCAGGCGGTGCACGGGCTCGAACGCGTCGCGATCATCGACTGGGACGTCCACCACGGCAACGGCACGCAGGAGATCTTCTGGTCCGACCCGAGCGTCCTCTACTGCTCCACGCACCAGATGCCGCTCTATCCGGGAACCGGCGCCAAGGGCGAGACGGGAGCCGGCAACATCGTCAACGCCCCGCTCTCCTCCGGCGACGGCGGCGCCATGCTGCGGGAGGCGTTCCATTCGAGGATCCTGCCGGCGCTGAAGGACTTCAAGCCGGATCTGGTGATCATCTCGGCGGGCTTCGATGCGCATCACCGCGATCCGCTCGGCAATCTGAAGCTGACCGAGGCGGATTTCGACTGGGCGACGGCCGAGTTGATGGAGATCGCCGATCGCTACGCGGACGGGCGGCTTGTGAGCCTGCTCGAAGGCGGCTACGACCTCCAGGGTCTCGCAACGTCCACCGCCGCCCACGTCAAGCGGCTGATGACTGGCTGACGCCGCCCAAAAAGGCGGCCGGCGGGGCCCCGCCAAGCCCAACAACGACGAGAGCCGATGTCAGATTCACCAGAAGCCACGCTGCCCAGCGACGATTCCGATATCAAGCGCATGAGCTTCGAGGAAGCGCTCGCGTCGCTCGAGCGGATCGTCTCCGATCTCGAGCGGGGGGACGTGCCGCTCGACCGGTCGATCCGCATCTACGAGCGCGGCGAGAAGCTGAAGAACCATTGCGACCGGCTGCTGTCGGCGGCCGAGGACAAGGTCGAGAAGATCAAGCTCAATCGTGCCGGCAAACCTGTCGGGACGGAGCCGCTGGACCCCGGCTGACGCCGGCGCGCCGCTCGGCGGAACGCTGAAGCCGAGGACGGCCGGCTCGTTGCGCTTCGGCGGGGGAGCAGAAGCGGAAACTTGCTGCTCCGGAAGCGCTCTTTGCGAGGCCCCGCAGAGCCCAGCTGCCCGCTCCCGGCACCCGCGCGGCGCCCGCCACTTTCGCGATCGATGGCGCGGCCCGCTTGAACCCTCCAGTCTGGAACCGATTTAAACAGTCCCGCCGTTCCGATGGCCCCTGAAAGGTTGATTCAGTGTCCCACGAGTTGAACACGCCGCTGCTCGATCAGATCGCCTCCCCGGCCGATCTCCGCCGGTTGAAGGAAAACCAGCTGCGGCAGGTGGCGGACGAGCTGCGCGAGGACCTGATCGATGCGGTCTCGAAGACCGGCGGCCATCTCGGCGCCGGACTGGGGGTGGTCGAACTGACGGTGGCGATCCACCACGTCTTCGACACGCCGCAGGACCGGCTGATCTGGGACGTCGGGCATCAGGCCTACCCGCACAAGCTGCTGACCGGGCGGCGCGAAGCCATGCGGACCGTCCGCCAGGAAGGCGGCCTGTCCGGCTTCGCCAAGCGCACCGAGAGCGAATACGATCCGTTCGGGGCCGGTCATTCCTCGACCTCGATCTCCGCCGGGCTCGGCATGGCGGTGGCGCGCGACCTTTCCGGCGGCAGCAACAACGTCATCGCCGTGATCGGCGACGGCGCCATGAGCGCGGGAATGGCCTACGAGGCGATGAACAATGCCGGGGCGCTGGACGCGCGGCTGATCGTCATCCTCAACGACAACGACATGTCGATCGCCCAGCCGACCGGCGCCATGAGCGCCTATCTTGCCCGCCTCGTCTCGGGCAAGACCTACCGTTCGCTGCGCGACCGGGCCAAGCACATCACCCAGCGCCTGCCGGACTTCATGCGCGAGGGAGCCCGCCGGACCGAGGAGTACACCCGCGGCTTCTTCACCGGGGGCACGATGTTCGAGGAACTCGGCTTCTATTACGTCGGGCCGATCGACGGACACGATCTCGATCATCTCCTGCCGGTGCTGAAGAACGTCCGGGACGCCAAGACCGGGCCGATCCTCGTCCACGTCATCACCAAGAAGGGCAAGGGCTACGCGCCGGCGGAAAGCTCCGCCGACAAGTACCACGGCGTATCGAAATTCGACGTCATCACCGGCACCCAGGCCAAATCCAAAGCCAACGCCCCGAGCTACACCGCCGTCTTCGCCGAATCGCTGATCCAGGAGGCGCAGGAGGACGACAAGATCGTCGCCGTGAATGCGGCCATGCCGAGCGGCACCGGCCTCGACAAGTTCGAGGCGGTCTTTCCGAAGCGGACGTTCGACGTCGGCATCGCCGAGCAGCACGCGGTGACCTTCTGCGCCGGGCTCGCCTCGGAGGGCTACAAGCCGTTCGCCGCGATCTATTCGACCTTCCTGCAGCGCGCCTACGACCAGATCGTCCACGACGTGGCGATCCAGAAGCT
>DASYHY010000074.1:0-5441 GCA_036252795.1 Aurantimonas sp.
ATGAACGCCAACGCGATCTCGGTCGAGAAGACGCGTGCCAGGGCGATCATGTCGTCCTGCCACGGTTTCTGGTCGCTGGGCGGCTTTGCGGGTGCGGCCGCCGGCGGGCCGCTGATCGGCGCTCTCGGGGGTGAGTACCACGCCCTTTTCGTCGGCGCGGTGACGCTCGTGCTGCTCTGGCCGGTCTTCCGCTTCGGCCTCGACGACCGCGCTTTGCCCCTCGCAGGCGCTGCCGCCCCGGAAGCCGGTTTTGCCAGTATCGTCGAGGCGGCGCGGCGCAACCGCATCGCCCTGCTCAAGGCGCTGGCGATCGGCGTCTTCACGCTTTTTGCGTTCTTCCCGGAAGGGGTGGCCATCGACTGGAGCGCGCTGTTCCTGCGTCAGGATCTCGGCGTCGAGGTGGCCGCATCGGGCCTCGCCTTTGCCGCCTTCTCGGCCGCCATGGCGATCTTCCGCTTCATCGGCGATGCGGTGCGGGACCGGTTCGGCTCGGTCCGGACCCTGGTCGTGTCGTTGTTCACCGCCTCGGGCGGGCTCTGCCTGATCGCGCTGTCCGGCGAACTGGCGTTCGTCCTCGCTGGCTTCGCCATCATGGGCATGGGGCTGGCGAATGTCGTGCCCGTCGCCTTCTCGGCGGCCGGCAGCCTGCCGGGCCTGAAGCCCGGCATCGGCATCTCGATCGCGACGACGCTCGGATATTCGGGGGCGCTGTTCGCGCCCTCCGTCGTGGGGCTGGCCGCCGAACGTTACGGCTTCCCGACGGTCTTTCTGACGCTGGCCGCGCTGCTCGGCGTGCTGTTGCTGATGACGCCGCTGGTCCGCAATGCCGATCGGGTCAGGCCGTCGTCGGAGCGCCCGCACGGCCGCTCCGACGAGGCGGCCCGGCGGGTCTAGATGCGGCCGAGCAGCAGCAGGACCAGGATGATCACCAGGACGACACCGAGAATGCCGGACGGGCCATAGCCCCAGCCGCCGGAATAGCCCCAGGTCGGAAGCGCGCCGACGAGGAGCAGGATGATGATGATGAGAAGGATGGTGCCGAGGCTCATGGGTCGTTGTCCGATTCGTGCCTGACAAAAGTGTCGATCACGAACCGTTGAACGGCCCCGCGGTTCCAGTCACGCCGCTGTGACGCCGCTGAATGGTTAAGATAGTATTCGTTCGTCAGGCAGGCCCGAACCCGCCGATCGCCACGAACACCGCGATCATGGTGAAGATGATGCCGAGGGCGATGCTCGGCCGGTATCCCCAGCGCCGCGAAAACGGCCAGATCGGCATGGACGCGATCAGCACTAGGAAGACGATGACGACGATGATCGGTCCGTATCCGACGGCCATCTGCTGCTCCTTGTGGATGTGCGCCCTGCCATAGGATAGGCGGAACCGGCGGCGCAAGGCCGGCCGCCGGTCATCGCCGTGACATCTTCGGCAGTGAATTGACAAGCTGGCCCCCAGGCGCCAACTCGCATCATGAAATCGCACCCTCGGGGTTCGCCATGACCATCCAGACACCGATCGACGTCGTCGATGCCGATCCCTCGCCCCGCCGCCAGACGGTGGGCGTCGACGTCGGCGGCGTCATGGTAGGTGGCGGCGCGCCGGTCGTCGTGCAGTCGATGACCAACACCGACACGGCGGATGTCGATGCGACGGTCGCTCAAGTTGCGGCACTGGCAAAGGCCGGTTCCGAGATCGTCCGCATCACCGTCGACCGCGACGAGGCGGCCGCGGCCGTGCCGCGGGTCCGCGAGCGTCTCGACCGGCTGGGCATCTTCGTGCCGCTGGTCGGCGACTTCCACTATATTGGCCACAAGCTGCTGGCCGATCATCCGGCCTGCGCCGAGACGCTGGCGAAATATCGCATCAATCCCGGCAATGTCGGCTTCCGCGAGAAACGCGACCGGCAGTTCGCGGAGATCGTCGAGATGGCGATCCGCCACGACAAGCCGGTGCGCATCGGGGTGAACTGGGGCTCGCTCGACCAGGAACTGCTGACCCGGCTGATGGACGCGAACAGCGTGGCCGCCGTGCCGCGCTCGGCCCGCGCTGTGACGCGCGAGGCGATCATCCAGTCGGCGCTCCTGTCGGCGGAACTCGCTGAAGAGATCGGCCTTGCCCGCAACCGCATCATCCTGTCCGCCAAGGTGAGCCAGGTGCAGGATCTCATCGCGGTCTACCGCGACCTGTCGCGCCGCACCGACCTCGCTTTGCATCTCGGCCTGACCGAGGCCGGCATGGGATCGAAGGGGATCGTTGCCTCCTCCGCCGCCATGGGCATCCTGCTGCAGGAGGGCATCGGCGACACGATCCGCGTCTCGCTCACCCCCCCGCCCGGCGGGGACCGCACCCAGGAGGTGCAGGTCGCCCAGGAACTGCTGCAGACGATGGGCTTCCGCCAGTTCGTCCCCGTCGTCGCCGCCTGCCCCGGCTGCGGGCGCACCACCTCCACCGTCTTCCAGGAACTGGCCGAGACGATCCAGGCGGATCTGCGCCGCAACATGCCGGTCTGGCGCGAGCGCTATCCGGGCGTCGAGACGCTGAACGTCGCGGTCATGGGCTGCATCGTCAACGGTCCGGGCGAATCCAAGCACGCCGATATCGGCATCTCCCTTCCCGGCACCGGCGAGACGCCGGCCGCCCCCGTCTTCGTCGACGGCAAGAAGACGGTGACGCTCCGCGGCCCGGCGATCGCGGCGGACTTCCAGGTCATGGTCGCGGACTACATCGAACGCCGCTTCGGGAGCGGCACTTCCGGGCCGTGACCAAAGCCGGCCGACATGGCGGGCAGCGACCTGATGGCGCCACAGTGGCGCGTCACGGTGGGCGCGACATCGGCTCCAACCCTCGACCGACGATGATCCACCGTCTCTTTCGCCTGTACCGTCCGAAGGCGCTGCTCTGTGCCCTGTGCGTCGGCACCGCGGCACTGGCGCCGGGCGCTGCGAGGGCCGAGGGGGCTGCGGGCTCCATCGTCCTGCCGGCATTGCCGTTTCCGCCGAGCCCGCCCGCCTTCACCACCGATCCCGCGGCGACGGTCGTCGCCGGGCCCGAGGTTCCGACCGCGGACACGATCTGCCGGGTGATCGCCGCCAATGCCGCGGCGGTCGGCATGCCCGACGCCTTCTTCGCCCGGTTGATCTGGAAGGAGAGCCGCTTCGACGTCGCCGCGGTCTCGCCGGTCGGCGCGCAGGGCATCGCCCAGTTCATGCCCTACACAGCGGAGGAGCGGGGGCTCACGGACCCCTACGACATGCGCTCGGCGATCCGCCACTCGGCGCTCTATCTGTCGGACCTGCGGGCCGAGCTCGGCAATTGGGGCCTTGCGGCGGCGGCCTACAATGGCGGGATCAACCGGGTGAAGCGCTGGATCGCCAATGGCGGCGGCGCCCTGCCCTACGAGACCGAGGATTATGTCGCCGACATCACCGCGCGCCCGGCCGACTGGTTCCGCGAGGCGGGACGCGAGATCGAGCTGCGCCCGCTGGACCCGGAGCGCGACTTCCAGGAGAGCTGCGCCCGGTTGCCGGTCATGAAGACCCGCGCCATCTTCGCCTCGCTGGACGGCGAGGACGCAGCCCCGATGCGGCCATGGGGCGTGCAGGTGGCCGGCCACGAGCAGCGCGCCGTGGCGATGCGCATGTTCGAGCGCGTCCGCGCCAGCCATCCGGGCATCGTCACCGAGACGCCGATCGTCATGCGCAAGCGCACCGGGCCGCGCCGGACGATCTACGCCGTCAGGCTGGGCGCCGACAGCCGCGGCGAGGCCGACACGCTCTGCCGGCAGCTGCGCGGCGCCGGCGGCGCCTGCATCGTCATGAAGAACTGAGGGGGCGGGGCATCAATTGGCTCGCCGACGGCCCGCGCCGGGCGAGCGAGACAGAATTGATAATTCTGTTTCAGAACGTCGGATCGCCATGTCCATCGATGCTCACCACCTCGTAGAACAGGAAAGAAAGGATCGAATCGATGATGCGCGACGGGTCGATGATGGATTCAAGTTATATGGGCTGGATGATGGGAGGCATGGGGCTTTTCGGGCTCCTTGCATTCGCCGTTCTAGTGCTGGCGATCTTCGCGCTCGTAAAATACCTTCGGCGCTGATTCATGCTTCGATTTGAAATCGAAATACGGTCCTCGGTTTCACCTCGGCCCTACCGCTCCCGCGAGGCGACGAAGCGCGCTGCCGCGAGCAGCGTCTCGCCGCGCTCGCCATAGATCGAGAGTTCCGCCTCCGCCTCCGCCACGAGTTCGGTCAGGCGCCGGCGCGTCCAGTCGTGCCCCTTGAGCGCCGGCAGGGTCTTCTTGCCGCGCTTGGCGTCCTTGCCGGCCGCCTTGCCCAGCGTCGCCGCATCGGCGGTCTCGTCGAGGAGATCGTCGGCCAGCTGGAAGGCGAGGCCGACCAGCTCGCCGAAGCGGCGCAGCCGCTGCCGGTCGTCGGCCCCGGCATCGGCCACCACCGGTCCCGCCTCGCAGGCGAAGGCGATCAGCGCGCCGGTCTTCATCGCCTGCATCGTGGCGATTTCGGCTTCGCCGAGATCGGCGTTCTCCGCCGCGAGATCCAGCACCTGCCCGCCGACCATGCCGCCAGCGCCGGCATCGCGCGCCAGCATCAGGACCAGCGCCGAGCGGGCGGCGAGCGACAGGCTCCCCGAGTCGGCGACGAGGCCGAAGGCGAGCGTCAACAGGCCGTCGCCGGCGAGGATCGCCGTCGCCTCGTCATATGCCTTGTGGACGGTCGGCTTGCCGCGCCGCATGTCGTCGTCGTCCATCGCCGGCAGATCGTCGTGGACGAGCGAATAGCAGTGGATGCACTCGAGCGCCGCGGCCGCGTCGAGCGCATCGTCGGCCGAAGCGCCGAACAGGCGCGCCGCCTCGATCAGCAGGAACGGCCGGAGCCGCTTGCCGCCGCCGAGCGCGCCATGCGCCATCGCCGCGCGGAGTCGCTCCGGCGCGCCGGCAAGCGGGCCCCCGCCGCCGGAAAGGATCGCCGCCAGCCGCGCCTCGACACGCTCGGCCGAGGCCGCCAGGCGTCTTCCGAACTCGCCGCCATCCATCGCCGCATCCCCCGCATTTCGTCCCGGCGGCTTTGCGCGAGCCACGGGCCGGGGTCAAGCCTCGGCGCCGTTGCGAGGCGCCAAGCTCCCGGCTAAGGCTGGAGCCATGAAGCTTCGACGTGGGATCCCCTCGGCAGGTGCTGCCTTTCGCTGCGTCGGTGCGCCATGATCCGCCGTGTGCTCGCGGCCATCGCCATCGTCGTCATCGTGCTGGTGGCGATCCCGCTGGTGCTCACCCCGATCTACGCGATCCGGTCGATCCATCCGGTGTCGACGCTGATGCTCGCCGATCACTTCACCTTCCGCCCGGTGCTGCGCGACTGGGTCCCGCTCGAGGAGATCGCGCCGGTGATGGTCCACTCGGTGCTGATGTCGGAGGACGGGCAG
>DASYHY010000075.1:0-35682 GCA_036252795.1 Aurantimonas sp.
GGCCGTTTCAAGCACGAGGGCGCCGAGTCGATCGTCAACCGCGACGGCCGCGTCGTCTTCTATCTCGGCGACGACGAGCGCTTCGACTACGTCTATAAGTTCGTGACGGCGGGGACCTATAACGAGGCCGACCGGGCGGCCAACATGGACCTGCTCGACGAGGGCACGCTCTATGTCGCGCGCTTCGACGAGGACGGCTCGGTGACCTGGCTGCCGCTCGTCCACGGCGAGGGCGCCCTGACCGCCGAGAACGGCTTCGAGAGCCAGGCCGACGTGCTGATCGAGACCCGCCGCGCCGGCGACCTGCTCGAGGCGACCAAGATGGACCGTCCGGAGGACATTCAGCCGAACGGCACCAATGGCCGCGTCTACGTGATGCTGACCAACAACACCCGCCGCGAGGAGGCCGACGCGGCCAACCCGCGCGCCAGGAACGCCTTCGGCCACATCATCGAGATCGCCGAGGCGGATGGCGATTTCGCCGCCACCACCGGCACCTGGGAAGTCCTCGTCCAGTGCGGCGACCCGTCCGTCGCGGAAGTCGGCGCGACCTTCTCCACCGAGACCACCCGCAACGGCTGGTTCGGCATGCCCGACAACTGCGCCGTCGATGCCGAGGGCCGGCTCTGGGTCTCGACCGACGGCATGTCGCCGACGGCCACCGGCAGCACCGACGGGCTGTTCGCCGTCGACACGGACGGCGAGATGCGCGGCACCTCCAAGCTGTTCTTCCGGGTGCCGGTCGGCGCCGAGATGTGCGGCCCGCTGCTCCTGCCGGACATGCAGACTGCCTTCGTCGCGGTCCAGCATCCGGCCGACGGCGGCGAGGACTGGGAAGGCTTCGGCCGGCCGTCCTACTACGAGGACCTGTCGACGCGCTGGCCCGACTTCGACGATTCCATGCCGGTGCGCCCCGCCGTGGTCGCCATCACCAGGCAGGGCGGCGGCCGCATCGCCTGATCGAACTTTCCGGAACGAGAAGAGGAGGGCGGCCATCGGGCCGCCCTTTTTGTTTGTCCTCAGATCGCGGGGACCAGCTGAGAGCCCCACGTCGATGGAGGAGATCCGGCGGAATAATCGGCGGCTCTGCCTCTCTCGGACCGTACGTGGTGGCTGCTGCTGTGCGTGGAAGCGAAAACGACCGCCTGAACCGGAAGGCCACCGTCTGTTTCAGGTCATCGACATCAATAGTGATAGCGGCAAGCCGCGATTTCGAGGCGTTGCTCGCCGGCCTTGCCCGCGACACGGTAGACGAGGCGATGTTCGGCTGTGATGCGCCGCGACCACCAGCCTTTCAGATCACCCTTCAACGGCTCCGGCTTCCCGATGCCGCTAAACGGCATTCGCCTGGCTTCCTTGATCAACGCGTTGATCCGGTCGCGGATGGTCTCGTCCGTATCCTGGAAATGCAGATAGTCGCTCCAGGCCTGCTCGGCCCAAAGAAGCTTCATGCAGCTTATTCGGTACCGCCGGTCGGATCATGCTCGACGCCGCCGCCCGCATTGAGTTCGGTGATCGCCCCGAGCAGCTTCTCGGCGTTGTTCCGACTGCCGAGAAGGTGAAGCGTCTCCTGGATGCCTTCCCATTCGCTCGCCGCCACGACCACGGCGGATTCGCTGCCCTGACGGGTGACGAGCAGGGGCGCTCGCGACTTGATCACCTCGTCGAAGTGATGGGCAAGGTTGGCACGGAACTGCGTGAAGCCGACGTCCGCCATGACGGATCTCCTACCCGCGAAGATGGAATCTCAAGTGTACATAAATGCGTACACCCGGAGCGGACGTCAATGGCGGCAGGTTCGTGAGGCGCCGATCGTTGATCTGTCGCGGATCTTGCCGCACCCGCCTCACGCCGCCTTGCTGGGCGCCTCTTCCGTTTCGTCGGGCTCTGCCGTCTCCGCCCGCGGATCGAGGGCGAAGCTGGCCGGGGTCTGGGTTCTCGCGAGTGGCACGGTCTGGAAGTCCGGCCGCTCGTCCACCGGCACCGCCTCGCGCCGGTAGGTCCGGTAGAAGGAATAGGCGGCATAGAGCGCGGCGGCGCTGCCGACCGCCTGGAAGATCCCCTGCGGGCCGAACGTCTCCATCAGGAACGCCGCGTAGATCGGCCCGATCATCGTGCCGACGCCGTAGAGGATCAGCATGCCGCTGGCGATCTTCACGAAGTCGGAATCGGCCGCGTAGTCGTTCGCATGGGCGACGGCGAGCGAATAGGCCGGATAGACGACGCCGCCGATGAGGAAGGCGAGAATGAAGAGCATCGCCGCGCCGCTGCCCGAAAGATAGACCCCCGCCGTGCCGGCCGCGACCCCGAGCAGTCCTGCCGCCGTCATGACGTAGCGCCGGTCGACCTTGTCGGAAATCCGGCCGAGCGGCACCTGGAAGACGATGCCGCCGGCCATCGCCGCGACCACCAGCGTCGCGATCTCGGCGGTCGTCAGCCCCGCCTTTTCGCCGAACACCGGCGCCATGTTGTTCCACGCGCCCGACAGGATGCCGGCGAGCAGCACGCCGACCGCCGCCACCGGCGAGTTGCGGAAGATCGGCACGAGGTTGATCTTGATCGTCGTCAGCGGCTTCGGGGATTCCGCCTTGGACAGGGCGTTGGGAATGACAGCCATGGCGAAGAGGATCGCGCACAGCATGAAGGGGACGGTCAGTTCCGGGCGGCTGAGCGGCATCACGTACTGGCCGCCCATCATCGCGCCCATCGTCACGACCATGTAGAGCGAGAAGATCCGGCCCCGCGTCTCGTTGGTGACGCGTTCGTTCAGCCAGCTCTCGATGATCATGTAGCTGCCGGCCAGCGCGAAGCCGGCGAGGGCGCGGAAGACGATCCAGGCATAGGGATCGACGACGATGGCGCAGAGCAGCACCGAGATCGCCATCAGCGCCGCGAGGCTCGAGAAGGTCCGCACGTGGCCGGCGCGCTGGACGACGGCCGGGATGATCACGCAGCCCGCCGTGAAGGCGATGGCGTAGGAGGTGCCGAAGGCGCCGATCTGGTAGCTCGACCAGCCCTCGATCGAGCCGCGCACCGGCAGGAGAATGCCCATCAGCCCGGCGCCCGCCATCAGGAAGAAGGTCGACAGGAGAAGCGAGGCGATCGGCAAAAGGGGCATGTCGGGCCTTGGCGAGACGGAGTGGACGGTATCGGGCGGCGACCCTTGGGCCGGTATCCGGCCGCGACGACCGGATACGGGAAGGCTGCTGTCTGCCCGCTCTAGGGATTCGCGGCAGCTTTGGCGAGCACCTTTGCACGCTGAACGTGACGAGGATCGGACGGATTCAGTCCGCGGCGGTGTTTTCTGCCAGACGGGCCTTCAGCGCCAGCAGATCGCGCCAGGCGAGCTTCTTCTGCGCCGGCTGGCGCAGGAGATAGGCCGGGTGCAGCATCGCCGTCGCGGCGATCGTGTCGGTCTCGCCGAGGCCGAAGCTGTAGGTCGTCCAGCGCCCGCGGATCCGCAGGATGCCTTCCTCCGAAGCGAGGATGGCCTTGGCGGCGGGCGAGCCGAGGCAGACGAGGATTTTCGGGCGCACCAGCTCGATGTGGCGCTGTACGAAGGGCAGGCAGATCTGCGTCTCGGCGGGTGTCGGCGGCCGGTTGCCGGGCGGGCGCCACGGCACCGAGTTGGTGACCCGGACGTTCTGCCGCTCGAGGCCGATCGCGGCGAGCATGCGGTCGAGCAACTGGCCGGAGCGGCCGACGAAGGGCACGCCCGCGATGTCCTCCTCCCGGCCCGGCGCCTCGCCCACGAACATCAGCTCGGCGCTCTCGCTGCCGTCGCCGAAGACCGTGGACTTGGCGCTCCGCCTGAGATTGCAGCTCTCGAAGCCGTCGAGCGCCGCCTGGAGCTCGGCGAGGCTCGAGGCTGAGCGGGCGCGCTCCCGCGCATCGGCGATGGCGATGTCGTCGGGTACCGCCGCGCGGCTGGTGGCGAAGGTGGCGGCGGGCTCGTTCGGCGCCGGGGCTGCCGGCCGGGCCGAGGGTGCGCTGCGCCGTCCGCCGCGCGCCGCGCTCTGCGCGCGGGTCTCCGCGAAACGGTCGCGCGGCGCCTCGTCCACGAACACGTCGATGCCGGCGTCGCGGTACCATTCGAGCAGCGCGATCGCGGCGTCGCGGCCGGGTTCTGGCTGTGCGGCGTTCATCGCCCGATCCTAGGCGCAGGAAGCGGGTGGAGGCAATGCGCCGGCCTTTACGGCTCACGGGGCGCCGGGCGGAAATCGTCGCCGGTCAGGACCGGCGGACGGGAAAGCCGATCTGCCGTTCGTATTCGCCTTCGGGGACGCCGTAGGATGCGCCGGCCACCGCCTCGAGCTTCTGCCGGTCCAGGATCCTGATGTTGCCGCGCCGCGCCTTGATCGCGTGGACGCCTTCCAGGACGTGGATCTCGTTGGTGACGCCCGAGCGGCGGACGCCGAGCATCAGCGAAAGGAATTCGTGGGTGAGCGGAAGATCGTCGTCTTGCAGGCGGTCGTGGCACATCAGCAGCCAGCGGGCCAGCCGGTCGGGCATCGTGTACCGTGCATTGGCGAGCGCGGAATGGGCGAGCTGCAGGTCGCAGCAATGCACATATTTCAACAGCAGGTCGTTGGCCGCCTTGACCTGCTCCAGCGTCGCCAGCAGCGCCAGGACCGGTACCGAGATCCCATGGCCCCCGACCTGCATGAACGTCCTGTTCGGCGTCCGGTCGACCTTCAGGAGCACGTGGGCACCCGCCATGCCCTCGTAGCCGATATGGCCGACCTCCACCGATTCGTCCTCGACATTGGTGGCGACAAGCGAGCTCAGACCGCTCTCGATGAAATACACGTGTTCATTCGGCACGTCCGGCGTGATCAACTCCGTCTTCACCGGAAGTTCCAAGCGTTGCATCGCCGGCCGCAACAGATCGAAAGCTTCGGGGACAATAGCTCGCAGCAGAAGGTTCTGAATATCCGTCTGCGAGATGTCATTCATGGTCCAGCCCTTTGGCGGGAACCAGCCCGATCTCATGCCGACGTACGGAAAGGCGCTAGCAATACACAGCTTATGTGCCGAACTGCCTGAGAAGGCCATGTGCCGCAGGCGATGTGTGCGGTTTCGACATTTCCAATAATTGGAAAGTCTTGTCTAAGATGCTGCCGTTCTTGCTGCGAGGAGACTGGCGTGATCGACGATTTTGACGGCGGCAGTAAAGGATAGGACGATGACGGTGAAGCCTCGATCGTCTGTCACGTTCATCAGCCAGGCCGAGACGTCGGTGTTCTCCAGCAGTGCGCCCTTCAGGCGCTCCGCCACGGTCTCCACGGCTTCGGCCCGCGCGCTCGCGAGGTCGCGATGCTCCGAACCGACGGTGTCGGGGATGGAGATGCCGTCATGAACGTTGAAGAAATATCGCGTCACGAAATAGTTGCTCCCGTGCAGGCAAGAGCAAACCGGTCTCTCAGCCACCCGCGCCTGAAACCAATGGCGGATGATGATGTGTTGTCGCACAGAACAAGGCGGAAAAGAAGGCGTTTGGCCAAATACTTACCTCGTCACCGTTGCGGGCGACGCGGGCGCTCCTGACGGTAGCGGCAACTGGCGGCGGGCTGACGTTGCGGCGGCTGGCGATGCCGCTGGCTTCTGCGGCAGCCGCGTTCAATGGCTGACGGTGTGCGAGAACAGATTGATCACCAGCACCCCGGCAAGGATCAGCGCGATGCCGGCAAAGCCCGCCGCGTCGATCGGGCTGCGGAACCAGAAGAGATCGACCATCGCCAGGATGACGATGCCGGCGCCCGACCAGATCGCATAGACGATGCCGACCGGCAGCGTGCGCAGCGGCAGCGACAGAAAATAGAAGGCGAGCGCGTAGGCCGCGACGGTGACGAGCGAGGGCAGGAGCCGGGTGAAGCCAGCTGTCGACTTCAGCGCCGTCGTGCCGACGATCTCGCAGAGAATGGCGACGGCCAGATAGAGAGCGTTCACGGGGAGCCTCGCGAATGATCGGAAACCTCCTCTTCCCCCGCCGCGCTTCGCGCGGTCAAGCCGGGCACGCGATCGGCAGCCGGCGCGTCGGCTGATTGACGTTCACGTCAATCAAGATAGAACTCGTCCGCAGATCGGATCGCGCTAGACTGGCCATTTCTGGCCTTGCCGGCGCGCGATCCTGCCGGCCATGCAGGATGGGAGACGAGATGAGCGACGCCGAGACGCTGCCCGAACGCGAATCGATGGAGTTCGACGTGGTGATCGTCGGCGCTGGGCCGGCGGGCCTTGCCGCGGCGATCCGGCTGAAGCAGCTCGATCCGGAGCTGACGGTCGTCGTGCTCGAAAAGGGCGGCGAGGTCGGCGCGCACGTCCTCTCGGGCAACGTGCTCGATCCTTCGGCGCTCGATCGGCTCCTGCCGGACTGGCGGCAGGAGGAGACGCCGATCCGCACGAAGGTGACCGACGACCGGTTCTATCTCTATGGCGAGCAGGGCACGGTCCGCCTGCCGAACGTGCTGATGCCCGGCCTGATGAACAATCACGGCAACTACATCGTCTCGCTCGGCCTCGTCTGCAAATGGCTCTCGGAGAAGGCCGAGGCGCTCGGCGTGGAAATCTATCCGGGCTTCGCGGCGAGCGAGATCCTCTACGACGACACCAATTCGGTGATCGGCGTCGCGACCGGCGACATGGGCGTGACGCGCGAGGGCGTGCCGGGGTCGGCCTTCGAAAGGGGCATGGCGCTGCTCGGCAAATACGTGATGATCGGCGAGGGCGTGCGCGGCTCGCTGGCCAAGCAGCTGATCGCCGCCTATGGCCTCGACGAAGGCCGCGAGCCCCAGAAATTCGGCATCGGCATCAAGGAACTGTGGGAGATCTCTCCCGAGAAGTCGCAGCCCGGCCGCGTCGAGCATTCCTTCGGCTGGCCGCTGGGCAGCGGCACCGGCGGCGGCTCGTTCCTGTACCATCTGGAGAACAACCAGGTGTATGTCGGCTTCGTCGTCCACCTGAACTACAAGAACCCGTACCTGTCGCCCTTCGACGAGTTCCAGCGCTTCAAGACGCACCCGGACGTCGCCGAGCTCCTGAAGGGAGGCAAGCGCATCGCTTACGGCGCCCGCGCCATCACCGAGGGCGGCTGGCAGTCGGTGCCGAAGCTGGTCTTCCCGGGCGGCGCGCTGATCGGCTGCTCGGCCGGCTTCGTCAACGTGCCGCGGATCAAGGGCGCGCACAACGCGATGACGTCCGGCATGCTAGCGGCGGAGGCCGCCGTTGAGGCGATCGCGGCGGGCCGCGCCCATGACCGGCTGACCACCTACGAGGATTCCTGGCGGGATTCGCCGATCGGACGGGACCTGAAGCCGGTCCGCAACGTCAAGCCGCTCTGGTCGCGGTACGGCACGCTGCTCGGCATCGCCCTCGGCGGCATCGACATGTGGACCAACTCGCTGTTCGGCTTCTCGTTCTTCGGCACGCGCAAGCATGGCAAGCCGGACCATGCGTGCCTCGAGCCGGCGGCGAAGCATTCGCCGATTGCCTATGCGAAGCCGGACGGCGTGCTGACCTTCGACAAGGTCTCGTCCGTCTATCTGTCGAACACCAATCACGAGGAGGACCAGCCGGTCCATCTGCAGGTGAAGGACCCGGCGCTGCAGCACTCGTCGGAATACGCCGTCTATGCCGGCCCGTCGCAGCGCTACTGCCCGGCCGGCGTCTACGAGTGGGTCGAGGAGAACGGCCAGGAGCGCTACGTCATTAACGGCCAGAACTGCGTCCACTGCAAGACCTGCGACATCAAGGACCCGAACCAGAACATCAACTGGGTGCCGCCGCAGGGGGGCGGCGGGCCGGTTTATCAGGTAATGTGAGCCGAGCGGCTGCATCGGGGGCGCCGCCCGTCGTGACGTGAAGGGGAGACTGCCATGCGCCTGGCCTTGCCGCTGATCCTGGTCCTGCAGCTGCTGGCGCTGCCGGCGCGCGCCGATGCGGAATACGATGCCTGCCTCAGCGACGGCGACGCCACCATGGCGGACATGGGCGAGTGTGGCGGCGACTGGGTCGAGCGCGAGGATGCGCGGCTCAACGAGGCATGGCAGGAACTGCTGGCGGAACTTCCGGAGGAGAGCGAGGCGATGCTGCGGGACGAGCAGCGGGCCTGGCTCGCCTATCGCGACGAGACCTGCCTGTTCTACCTCGACCCGATGGTCTACGGGCAGATCGGGCGGAACCTGTCCTACCCGTCATGCCGCGCCTTCATCATTGCCCAGCGCACCGCGGCGCTGAACGAGATCCTGGTCTCGGTGGCACCGCAATAGAGCAAGGAGAGGCGCGTCCGGCTCCTGCGGCATCGATGTTGCGCGGTGGAAACGGACAGTCTGCCGCCGACCCGGCGCGGACAAGGCTGCCGTTCCTCGGTGAGCCTGCCACGAAACAGGATCGGCGATTCTGCTGTCGAAACGTCTCGCGCGTCGTCACCACGCTCAACAGGGACCTCCGACCCCTGGCGGGTCGGAGGTCTTTGTCGTCGCCGCTCGTGGAGAAGCGGCTCAGGCTTCCCAGTCTGCTGCGGCCACGGCGTCGGCACCGGCCGGAAGCTTCATCGGGCAGTTCGGGTCAGTGGCGGCGCGCCATACGGCTTCTGCCACGTCCGACGAACGGGTGACGGGTCCGGAGTGCTGCCGCATTCGTGCAACGGCCGCGTTCGTGTAGTCCGCATAGGGCCCGGGGAACCCGCCAGCCTCCTCGATGCGGCCGAAAGCGTTCTTGCCGAAGCTGGTCTCGGGCGCGAGACCCGGCAGGACGATACGGACCGCAATGCCGAAGGGCTCGAGCTCGAGCGCGACGGACTCGGTGAAGGCGTTCACCGCCGCCTTGCTCGCCGTGTAGACCGACAGTAGCGGAAGCGGCTTCACCGTGACGGTCGAGGTCACGTTGACGATCGTGCCCGACCGACGCTCGCGGAACTGCGGCAGGACCGCCTGCATGGTGCGCATGGTCCCGATCGTGTTGGTCTCGAAGATGTCCCGGGCGATGTCCATCGGCGTGCCTTCGAGTGCGTTGAGCCAGCCGATGCCTGCGTTGTTGACGAGGACATCGACAGGACCTGCCGCTTCGATCGCCTGCCGGACGCTCTCGTCGCTTCGAACGTCGAGGGGAAGGATACGCAGCTTCTCCGAAGCAGGCAGGACGCTCGCGTCGGGCGTGCGCATGGTCGCGACGACCTTCCAGCCCTGTGCGAGGAAGTGCCTGGCGATGTCGAGCCCGAATCCGGACGAGCAGCCGGTGATGAGGACGGTGTTCATAGTGTCTCCTTTGGTGCCTGTGCACGGGAGACATGTGGACGCTGTCCGCCAGACTGCCTATCATCGGGCGTCCCGTTGGAATTCGCGAGCGTCCTGAAATGATCGATCCGTTTGCGGAGGTGGTGGCGCTGCTCCAGCCGAGCCTGCCGTTCTCGAAGCAGGCGAGCGGCGCGGGGTCGTGGCGCATCGACGTCTCGGTCACCGCGGACCCCTTGTTCTGCGTGATCCTGGAGGGAGCCGTGCATCTGTCCCTGGAGGGGCGGCCGCCGATCGAGCTGAAGGAGAACGACTTCGTGCTCGTGCCGGCGGCCCGCGACTTCACGATGTCCAGCCTCGATGGCGGCCCACCCAGGGGGCAGTCTGTTCACACGATGCTGAACGACGAGATGAGGCACGGGGATCGCGAAGGGCCGACGAACGTGCGCATGCTGGCCGGCCGCCTTGCCTTCGGCTCGCCGGATGCCGGACTGCTCCTGTCCCTCCTTCCGGAGATCATCCACGTCCAGGGGCTCAAGCGGATCGCCACACTGGTCCAGCTCGTCAGGAACGAGGCGCAGGACGAGAGACCGGCGCGGGACATGGTTCTCGGCCGTCTGCTCGATGTGCTGCTCATCGAGGCGCTGCGGGCGGCGTCGCACGACGCAGCGCCTCCGGGATTGCTCCGTGGACTGGCCGACGCCCGGCTGGCGAGCGCCATAAGATGCATTCATGCGGACCCGCGACGTCGCTGGACGGTGATGCAATTGGCCCGGGAGGCATCCCTCTCGCGCTCGGTCTTCTTCGACAGGTTCCGCAAGGGGGTCGGCGTGCCGCCGATGGAGTACCTGCTGTCCTGGAGGATGGCCCTCGCTAGGGACATGCTGCGAAACGGGGACGGCGGCGTGAAGGCGGTCGCAGAGACCGTCGGCTATGGTTCCGCCAGTGCCTTCAGTGTCGCGTTCACCCGGTTCGCGGGCGTCCCGCCGATGCAGTTCGCGCGCCGAGCCGAAGTCGAGGCAGGTTAGGCTGCGACTACCATGGCCGCTCCTGGGCGCGGTCGGATGGCGAAACCGTATGGCCTCAGAGCGTGATCGCCGTCTCCTCCTTCGCGACGCCGATCGCCATCATCGTGACGAACCGTGCGACTTCGGTCTCGTTGCGGAAGTGCCTGTCGCACAGCGCGTCGAATTTCCCATGTCGCGCAGGCGCAGCATGAGCGCGACATCGGTCTCGCCCGTGACGGCATAGGCATGCAACACGGCGTCTTCGGCGGTCGCTTGAGCCGGCAAGCGGCGCAGAGGCTGCCCGCCGTGAAGCTTCAGCTCCACCATTACCAGTGCCTTCAGGACGCGCCCGGTCCCGGCGGGATCCAGGATCGCGACGATGCGCTCGATGATGCCGCTCCCTTGCAGCTGCCGGACCCTGCGCAGGCAACGGGAGGCGGACAGCCCTACCTTCTCGGCCATGGCCACTTCGGGCATCGGTGCCTCGTGTTGCAGGAGATTCAGGAACTTCCTGTCGCTCCGGTCCATGCGCGCTCGCCTCCCACGGAGCAAGGGCGCACTAAAATTGCGGACAAGCACAATTTTTGACCGCACCCGGCGGGCGGCATGGGGTAGCAGATCGGGCAAGATCTCCGGAGCCTCTGATGCCTCTCCTCACCTCCGCCATCCGCAGCACGCGGCAAACCCTTGAAGTCTTCTGGGTGCTCGCCCGGATCATGGTCCCGATCACGATCATTACGGAGCTACTGTCGCGGATGGGCGCGATCGAACTGGTGGCCCCGGCCTTCGCGCCGGTGATGGGGCTGGTCGGGCTCCCGCCCGAGCTGGGGCTCGCCTGGTTGAGCGGGATGCTGGTCGGCATGTGGACCGCTATCCCGCTGCTCTTCGTCCTCGTTCCGGTCTCGTCGCTGAGCGTGGCAGACGTTACCATCTTCTCGGCGCTGCTCCTGTTCGCCCATGCTCTGCCGATCGAGCAGAAGATCATCCAGAAGGCGGGGCCGGGGATGATCGTGACGACGCTTCTGCGCGTCGGGGGCGGCGTGCTCTACGCCTACCTGCTGCACGCGCTGTTCAGCGTCACGGGCTGGCTTTCGTCGCCGGTGGATCCGACCTGGATACCCATCGGCGCGACGCCGGACTGGACCGAGTTCTTCGTCGGCCTCCTGGAGACGATGATCGCCATGTTCGTGATCCTGCTGGTGCTGTCCTGGGGGCTCGATGTCCTGAAGGCCACGGGGCTCCTCGCGCTCCTGATGAAGGGGCTCGCGCCCTTGCTGCGGCTCGCGGGAATCCGGGGAGAGGCCGGTCACCTCACGGCCGTCGGCCTGTTCCTGGGCATTTCCTATGGCGGCGGCCTGTTGATCCGGGAGGCACGATCGGGGGCCGTCTCGCCGCGCCAGGTCTTCCTGTCCTGCGTCTTCATGGGTTTTGCCCACAGCGTGATCGAGGACACGCTGATCGTCATGGCGCTGGGCGCGGATGTCTGGGGCGTGCTCGTGGGACGGGTGGTCTTCGCCGTGGCGGCGACCGCTGCGGTCGCGGGCGTTCTCCGGGTGCTCTCCGACGAGACCTTCTTCGCGTGGGCGTTCCGCACGGAAGTTCCGCAGACGCAGGGCTCGTGATGCGGCGCCTCGGAGGGCGGCCGAGCCTCTCAAGGGTGCATCGAACGGGCGATGCCGACCGCCCGGCGCATCACCGGACAGGTACGGGATACCCTCCGGCCGTCGCCGCCGCCGGCTCGATCCGCGGGGCAGGGGGCACGGCGAAGGTGACGATTACCGGCAGATGGTCCGAGCCGGTCGCCGCGGGGCGTTCGACGTCGATGATCTCGATGTCGGTGCTGGCGAGGATGTTGTCGATCGGCAGCCCGGCATAGGGCGCCAGCCAGGCGGTCAGGGGCAGCGGCAGCCAGGTCGGGCCGACATGCGGCACGATCCGCGTGCCCGACAGCAGGGCGTAGCGCTCGAGAAATGCGCTCCACGGCGCGGCGTTGAAGTCGCCCGCGATCAGCGTCGGCGCGGCGAGCGCCGCCAGCCGGTCCTCCAGGCGCGCCAGTTGCTGCCACTGGCGCCCCGGCCACGGCCAGCGCAGATGCTGGACGGCGATCGTCACGCGGCTGCCGTTGAAGTTCACGGCCCGGCTGAGGAAGCCGTCGTCCGCGTCGCATGTGCCCGCATCGTCCGCCGCGAAGCTGCGCCGCGACAGCAGCGTCAGCTTGCCGAACGTGTCCGGCTCGCCGCAGTCGTAGCGATAGGGGTAGCGGTCTGCCAGCGCATCCAGCAGCGGGCGCCAGGCTTCCCCCGCCTCCTCGAGCGCGACGACGTCCGGCTGCAGGCGGCCGATGAGATGGATCGCCGCCGCCCGGTCCTCCACGTTCCAGCGCAGGTTCATCTGCAGCAGCGTGTAGGCGGCTCCCTGGTGCGCGGCCTGCGGCGCTGGCGCCGGCAGCACGTGCGGGAGAGCGCTGACGAGGCCGAACCCGCCCAGGAGGGTCGCGGCCAAGCCGGTGAGAACGCGCCGTCGCGTCATCAAGAGCACGCCGCTCATGAGGAGCAGCACGCCCAGATGGGCGCGGAAATGCGCCAGCGTATCGAAGAACGGCACCGCTTCCCCGAAGAAGCCGGCGATCAGCGCCAGCCCCACGAGCAGGCTGACGGCAAGCAGGATCGTGCGCGCGATATGGCCTCGCGCTGCGGGGCGGCCGATCATCGTCGCGCCCTACTGGAACGCGGTTTCGAAGAACGAGCGCAGCTTGCGCGAATGGACCCGCTCGCTCGGCATCTCCGACATCAGCTCCAGCGCGCGCATGCCGATGCGCAGGTGTTGCGAGACCTGCCGCTTGTAGAAGGCCGTCGCCATGCCGGGCAGTTTCAGCTCGCCGTGCAGCGGCTTGTCGGAGACGCAGAGGAGCGTCCCGTAGGGCACGCGGAAACGGAAGCCGTTGGCGGCGATCGTCGCCGATTCCATGTCGAGCGCGATCGCCCGCGACTGCGACAGCCGCTCCACCGGCTCCTTCTGGTCGCGCAGTTCCCAGTTGCGGTTGTCGATCGTCGCCACCGTCCCGGTGCGCATGATCTTCTTCAGCTCGTAGCCGGAGAGGCCGGTCACCTCCTCGACCGCCTTTTCCAGCGCCACCTGAACCTCGGCCAGCGCCGGGATCGGCACCCAGAGCGGCAGGTCGGCGTCAAGCACGTGGTCCTCGCGGACATAGGCGTGGGCCAGCACGTAGTCGCCGAGTTCCTGCGAGTTCCGCAGCCCCGCGCAATGGCCGAGCATGATCCAGGCGTGCGGGCGCAGAACCGCGATATGGTCGGTGATCGTCTTGGCGTTGGAGGGCCCGACGCCGATATTGACCATGGTGATGCCGTGCCCGTCCTCGCGCTTGAGGTGATAGGCGGGCATCTGCGGCAGCCGTAGCGGCGAAAGCCCTTCGGGCGGCTCCTGCGCCCCGGCCGGCGTCTCCAGGTTGCCGGGCTCGACGAAGCCGGAATAGCCCATCCCGCCCCGCGCCATCATTTCGCGGGCCAGCATGCAGAATTCGTCGACATAGAACTGGTAGTTGGTGAACAGTACGTAGTTCTGGAAATGCGCCGGCTGCGTCGCCGTGTAGTGCGACAGGCGATGCAGCGAGTAGTCGACCCGCTGCGCCGTGAACGGCGCGAGCGACATCGGCTCGCCGGGCCGCGGCTCGAAATTGCCGTTGACGATCCGGTCGTCGGTGGCCTCCAGATCCGGCACGTCGAAGACATCGCGCAGCGGCCGGTCGAGCCGCTCCGCCAGCGATCCGTCGAAATAGGAGCCTTCCGGGAAGGCGAAGTGCAGCGGGATCGGCGTCGTGGAATCGCCGATCGTCACCGACTGGCCGTGATTGCGGATCAGGAGGGCGATCTGCTCGGTGAGATAGCGCTCGAAGAGGTCCGGCCGGGTGACCGTCGCAGTATAGCGGCCGGGCCGCGGCAGATGGCCGAAGGCGAGGCGGGAGTCGACGCGGGCATGGGTCGCCGTCGCGATCTCGACTTCCGGATAGTAGGCCCTGAACCGGTTGCCCGCCGAGCCCGCTTCCAGGACCGCGTTGAACGAGTCCGACAGGAACGCCACGGAGCGGGCATAGAGGCGCTTGAGCTCTGCGACCGCCTCGGCCGCGTCGTCATAGTGCTTGCGCGGCGCGGCTTGCGGGGATTCGTAACTGGGATCGCCGAGGGAATGGGATAGCGTGCTCATGGCCCCTGTTTAGCCGCGGGCCATGGCGCGGAGAAGACGATTATCGTCAGAAATGCTCGCGCGACGGCGTCGGCGGGACCTCGCGCTCGATCGGGCAGACGATGCCGGTGCTGTACTTGCAGTCGGCGCCGGCGATCGACGCGAACGCGCTTCCCGGACGAAGCGTCGCGTTCTGGGCGAGCGCACTGAGGGCAATCCCGAAGAGGGCGATCAGCACGGTCGTGACGGTTAGTCGAGTCACCATGGGCCACACTCCTAGAACAATTTCGCCACAAATGCACGCGCTGGCTGAACTCGGCCTGAACGGCCGCCCCGCGACGCCTTGTTGAACGCTGCGTCGGCCGGTTCGGCCCTTGCCGGCTCGCGCCCCGCGCTACCTCGTAACCCATGTCGATCGATTGCATGTGACGGCACGACGACGGCCGCACGATCATGGCGAAGGAACAGCGATGCACGCCCAGAACGAACCCATCGAGCTTTTCTACTGGCCGACGCCGAACGGCTGGAAGATCTCCATCATGCTGGAGGAACTCGGCGTCCCCTACGAGGTGCGCTACGTCAATATCGGCGCCGGCGACCAGTTCAAGCCCGATTTCCTCGCGATCGCGCCGAACAACCGGATGCCGGCGATCATCGATCCGGAGGGGCCGGGCGGGCCGATCTCGGTGTTCGAATCCGGCGCGATCCTGCAATATCTCGGCCGCAAGTTCGGCCAGTTCTATCCGAGCGACGAGCGGGCGCGCGTTGCGGTCGAGGAGTGGCTGTTCTGGCAGGTCGGCGGGCTCGGGCCGATGGCGGGCCAGGCGCACCACTTCCGCAACTACGCGCCCGAGAAGATCGCCTACGGCATCGACCGCTACACCAACGAGGTGAACCGCCTCTACGGCGTGATGAACAAGCGGCTCCAGGAGAACCGCTATCTCGGCGGTGCTGACTACTCGATCGCCGACATGGCCTCGCTGGGCTGGGTCAAGCCCTACAAGGACCAGGGCCAGGATCTGGAGGAGTTCCCGAATCTGAAGCGCTGGTTCGAGGAACTGATGGCGCGGCCCGCCGTCGCCAGGGGCCTCGAAGTCGGCAAGGCCGAGCGCGAGAAGCTCAACCTCGCCGCCAACAAGGACGCGCAGGCGATGCTGTTCGGCCAGCGCGCCCGCAGCTGAGGACCCGGGGTGCCCGGGCCGGTTCTCCCCCGGGTGCCTTCAGGCCGGACGGGCGCCTGGCGTCAGGTGCGCGTCCAGACCTGCGTGCGGCAGAAGACGGCGAGCGCGCAGCCTGTCAGGCTGAGCTGGTTCCCATCGATGACGGCCGAGCCGGTATAGGTGCGGTCGTCGCGGGGATCGGTCACCGTCCCCTCGTAGTCGCCGCCAGCGCCGTTCATCTGGCCCACCGACTTGCCGGCGTGACGGCCCGAGATCACTTCGGCGCAGAAGGCATCGCCGCAGGAGGTAACCTCCACGATGCCGCCGCCCGGCGCTCGCCATTTGCCGAGGATGGGCTCCTCCGCAACAGAAGCCGTCGAGAAACCGAGCAATGCCACGGCGGCGAGCGCGAGCCTTTTCATGGTCGTCGTCCTGTTCGCTGATTAGGTGTCGGGACGACAATGCCCGATGGGCCCGGCGGTTGCCCCCGCCCGGTTCACGGAGACGAGAAGCCGTCAGCGGGTCACGGGCGGCGCCAGCTCTGCACGGTCTTGCAGAACATCTCCATCAGGCAGCCCTTGAGGTCGAGCTCTGCTCCGCGCACCGTCATCGAGCCCTTGTAGGTCCTGCCGGCGCTGGGATCGGTGATCGTGCCGGGATATTCCGGCCCGGCACCGGAGACTTCGGCGATCCGCTGGCCCTGGTAGGCGCCGGTCGCGACGGTCGAACAATAGCCGTTGCCGCATGGTGCGATCGTCACGCGCTCGCCGTTCTCCGTCAGCCAGTCGCCGGTGATGGCTTGCGCGGATGCGGTGCCGGCAAAGCCAAGGGAGAAGGCGGCGACGAAAGCGAGACGGACGAGCGTCATGAGCGAAATCTCCTGCTGTGCCGCCGCCCGATGCGCCGACCGAAGCACGTTTCCCGCGTCAATCCGATCAAAATGCGACGGCCTGCCGAATGGGTCGCCGGCGCGGCGACCTGTCACTCGCGCCGGCAGCCAGGTGGATCGGCCGCGAAGCGTGCCGATCCGCTTTCCCACGTTCAGATCCGGTTGAGCGTCTGCGAGCGGCAGATCAGGCCGCCGAGCACGCAGCCCGAGATCGACAGTGATCCGCCGGACAGCTGCCCCTTGCCGGAATATTGCTTGCCGCCTTTGGTGTAGTCGACGACGGTGCCGGAATACTGGCCGTTGCCGGTCGGCTGCATCTGGCCGAACGTCTTCCCCTTGTGCGGCCCGGTCGTGTAGGTCAGGCAGAAGCCGGCCGAGCACGGCGCGATCTGCGCATCGTAGCCGGACGGCATCTTCCACTTGCCTTCGATCGGATCGGCAGCGGCGGCGCCCGTCAGGGCGAGGCCGAACGCTGCGGCGGCAAACATCAGTCGCTTCATGGATTTCTCCTCCCGTTGCAAGGGCGGCGGCTGCTCCCGAAGCCGTCACTTCCCTGAACGTAAGGGTAAACGACCCTGCGCAAAGCGCAACGGGAATTCGGGGCAGGGTGCTGCAGCGGCGGGCGCCGTGGGATCGTCCGGCAGGGTTATCGCCCGGTGAACGCCGAAGCTTCGCATCGACCTCGCTGCCACCAGGAAAACCTAGTGTTCTCAACGTGTTGAAGCTGCTCGCGGCCGCGAGCGGATCGGCGGGCGTTTAAGTCGAATTAAGCTCGATTTTTAAACAGGCCTTCAGCCGTGCCGGTCATTCTCGGGGCATCGGAAGAACACGATCAAGAGCGACAGGGACGCTAGGAACAATGGCTCGCATCGATTTCCAGAACTACGCCGAACCCGCCATCAACGGCGCGCTTTTCGTCGACGCCGACATCCTCTTCGACTTCGGCATGCGCGCCGCTCTGGGGCGCGAAGGGCCGGTCGATCTCGTGGCGGCGCACATGTACTTCAACCTGGCCGACCGAAAGGGTTGCGAGCGCGCCGCCTTCCACCGCCAGGACATGGCCGGCCAGATGACCAAGAGCGAGATCGCCGCAGCGCTCCGCTCCGCCCGCGAGTGGCTGACGCGCCACTGACGTCAGGGACTTGCCGGCGGATCCTCAATCGGGATCTTCGCTGCCGGCGGGGCTTCGAACAGGCCGCGCGTCAGGCGGCGCGCGCTTCGCCGACCTCGTCGAGCGCGCCCGCCAGCGCTTCTTCCAATAGCGCCATGTCCGCCTCGGTGCCGACGGTGACGCGGATCATCCGGTCGAGCGGCGCCACGCCCGGCATGCGGATGAAGACGCCGCGGCGAAGCACGGCATCGAGGATGGCACGGGCACGGGCGCCGTCGCCGCCGCAGTCGATGGCGACGAAGTTCGTCGCCGAAGGCAGCGGGCGGAGCCCCAGCCGGATCGCGATGTCGGCGAGGCTGGAACGGGCCGCGACGATCTTCGCCACCGTTTCCTCCAGATACGCCTGGTCGGCGAGTGCCGCGACGGCACCGGCCTGCGCCATGCGCGACAGGCCGAAATGGTTTCGCACCTTGTCGAACTGCGCCACCGTCTCCGGCTGGCCCACCGCGTAGGCAACCCGCACGCCGGCCATGCCATAGGCCTTGGAGAAGGTCCGGAAGCGCAGGAGGTTCGGCCGCATCAGCGTGATCGGCGGCAGGGCCGAGGCCGGCGCCAGGTCGCAATAGGCCTCGTCCAGCACGAGGATCGTCTCCTCCGGCGTCTCGGCGATCAGCCGCTCGACGACCGCCGCCTCGTGCCACGAGCCGGTCGGGTTGTCGGGATTGGCAAAGTAGAGGAGCTTCGGCTTCAGCGCCTTCGCCCGCGCGATCAGCGCGTCGACATCCTCGCGGTCGTCGCCGGTATAGGGGACGAAGTCCAGAACGGCGCCGTGTCCCGCGACGTGGTAGTTGAAGGTCGGATACGCGCCGCGCGAGGTGACGACGAGGTCGCCCGGATTGCAGGCCAGATGCACCAGATGCCCGAGCAGGCCGTCGATGCCCTCGCCGCAGGTGATGTTCTCGATCTCGACCCCCAGATGGGACGCGATCGCCTGCTTCAGCGCGTAATGCTCGGGGTCGCCATAGGCCCAGCTCTCGCGTGCCGCCGCCGCCATCGCCTCCAGGACGCGAGGCGAGGGACCGAAGACGCTCTCGTTGGCGCCGAGCCGCGCCCGGAACTTCACGCCGGTGCGACGTTCGATCGTCTCAGGTCCCACGAAGGGAACGGTGGCAGGCAGGGAGCGGGCGAGGTCGGTGAAGAGCGGCATGGTGTGATCCGGCGGAGGAAAAGAGGACGGCGAAAGGCTCACGCGCGGGCGGTGCGGATGGTGCCGGCGGCTCCGGCCTCTTCCACCTCGTCGATCGGGACGAGCCCCTCGGCGAAGCGCCTTGCGTTGCGAACGTAGTGGGCGGCGGACAGCTTCAGCTTGGCGGCGGCATCGTCGTCCAGCGTCCGCGCCACCTTGGCGGGGGAGCCGACGATCAGCGAGTTGTCGGGAAACTCCTTGCCCTCGGTGACCAGCGCATTGGCGCCGACGATGCAGTTCCTGCCGATGCGGGCGCCGTTGAGGATCGTCGCGCCCATGCCGACCAGCGAATTGTCGCCGATCGTGCAGCCGTGGACGATCGCGGAATGGCCGATCGTGCAGCCGGCGCCGATGGTCAGCGGGAAGCCGGCATCGCTGTGCAGGGCGCAATTTTCCTGGATGTTCGTGCCGTCGCCGATGGTCATCCACTCGTTGTCGCCGCGCAGCACCGCGCCGAACCAGATCCCGACATCGGCGCCGATCCGGACCCGGCCGATCACGTGGGCGCCGGGCGCGACGAAGACGGAGCCGTCTTCCGGCAGTTCGGGGCGCTCGCCCTCAAGAGCATAGATCGGCATGATGTCCTCCCGCATTTTTGCGGTGGACCCTGCGACAGCTCCCCGGCGGAATCAAGCGGCGCGGACATCGGACGAGCGACGGCCGCCGGCGATGCTGTCGCCGGCGGCCTGTCTGGACTGGGTGAAGAAGGGCGGCCGGCGGCGCTACAGCGCGGCCGCGGTCTCCTCCATCCACGCGCGGTGGCGACGTTCGTCGGCGAGGGCCTTGGCGAAGAAGGCGCGCGACTTATCGAGAGCATCCGGATGGTTGCTGGCGCGCTCGTAGGCGGTGACCGTGTCGTCCTCGTTGGTCTTCATCGCCTTGAGGATCGCCCCGTCGCCCATCAGGCTGCCCATGGCGATCTTGCCGGTCGTCAGCCACTGCTTCGCGTCGCCTTCGAGCGGCGCTTCGGCCAAAGTCTCCGCGGCGATCTCGTTCAGGACGTCGAGATGCTGCAGATGGTCCTGCCGGAACACCGCGACCTGCTGGCTGAGCGCCGGGTCGGACAGTTTCTCGATGGTGGAATCGTAGGCGGCGATCGCGTCCCGCTCGAGCAGGATCAGGTCGCGGACGAGCCCCTTGATGTCGCCTTCGTTGCCGACGGTGGTGACCATGGGAGAACTCCCTTCGTTCGTTGCTGGTTGTCGAAGGAAGGCATGACCTGTCCCGTCGTTCCGCGAAGCCGCGTCTGTTTCCGGTCACGGCGAAGCGTCGCCGGTCTCAGAGCCCGAACTTGCCGAGGATTCGCTTCGTCAGCGATTGGCGCACGTCGCCATATTCCGCCCAGGGATCCGGCTGGTCGAGCCGGGCGATGACGGCGTTGATGTCGAAGCCGTTCGCCGCGTCAAGTCCGGCCAGTTCGTCCCACGAGACGGGCGTCGCCACGGGCGCGCCCTCGCGCGAGCGGGTCGAATAGGGGGCGATCGCGGTCGAGCCGCGCTCGTTGCGCAGCCAGTCGATGAAGATCCGGCCCTTGCGCTTGGCCTTCGACATGGTGGCGACGAAGCGGTCCGGCTCCTCTTCCGACTGGCGGACGGCGAACGCCTTGGCGAAGCCCTTCGCCTCCTCCCAGCCCTGCCGCCGGTCGAGAGGCAGGACGACGTGGACGCCCTTGCCGCCGGTGACCATCGCAAAGCTCGTCAGGCCGAGCGCCGCGAGGCGGTCGCGCAGGTCGGACGACGCCGCCTTCACGTCCTCGAAGTCGAGGCCTTCATCCGGGTCCAGATCGAAGATCAGCCGGTCCAGCTTTTCCAGCCGGTCGTTGCGCGAGCCCCAGATGTGAAACTCCAGCGTGTTCATCTGCACCGCGCCGACCAGCCCGCTGGCATCCGCCACGGTCAGATAGTGTTCGATGCCGCCATCCTTCTCGGGGATCGGAACGGTGCGGACGGCGTCCGGAAAGCCGCCGGTGTCGTGCTTCTGGAAGAAGCAGCGCTTCTGGCCGCCCTGCGGACAGCGCACCAGCGACAGCGGCCGGCCGCCAGCATGGGCGAGCATCCGGTCGGCGACGCGCTCGTAATAGAGTGCGAGGTCGCCCTTGGTGACGCCCTGGCCGGCGAACACCACGCGTTCGGGATGGGTGAGGCGCACGCCTGCGACATTGTCCGGCGCCTGACCCAGCGGCCCGTCCGTCGTTGCACCCTTTCCGGCGCGCCGTTTCGCCGATGCGGCCTTGCCTTCGCGCTGCGGGTTCTCGTCGACCACCTCGGTTGCCTCCTTGTCCTCGCGCAGTCCTTTGAAAACGCCGTGGCGCACCGAACCGTCGGCGGTGATCTCGGCGAACTCGATCTCCGCCACCAGCACCGGCTGGACGAAGCGCGAGCCGCGCCGTGCCTCGCTAGGCAGCGCCGCGAAGGGCGATGTCTTGCGGGAAAGCGCCGCGAAGCGCTCCGCGAGGTCGGACATGCTCTCCTCGCCGAAACCGGCGCCGACCCGGCCGCGATAGGCGAGTTCGCCGTCTTCCATCACGCCGAGAAGAATCGAGGCGAAGGGCCGGCCGCGCTTGTCGGACGTACGCCAGCCGCCGATGACGAACTCCTGCCGGCGCGAGCACTTCACCTTCAGCCAGCTGCGGGTGCGGCCCGAGCGATAGGGCGCGTCGGCGCGCTTGGCGACGATCCCCTCGTGCCCGGCCCGGCAGATATTGTCGTGTACCGCCGGCCCGTTTCCGGTGACATGGTCGCTGTAGAGCAGCGTCTCCGTTTTCCCCCGGCCGAGCAGTTCGCGCAGCGCCGCCTTGCGTTCGGTGAGCGGGCGGCTCGACAGGTCCTCGCCGTCGAGCTGCAGGAGGTCGAAGCAGAAGCAGGCGAGCGGCCCGCCATCCGACAGATGCGCCTGCAGGGTGGAGAAGTCGGTTCCGCCATTTGCGTCGAAAGCGACGATCTCCCCGTCGATCAACGCATTGCGGCAGTCGAGCGTGGCGGCGGCCTCGGCGATCGGCGCGAAGCGGTCGGTCCAGTCCTTCTCGTTGCGGGTGAAGCAACGGACCTCGCCGCCGCCGACGGCGATCATCACCCGGTAGCCGTCATATTTCATCTCGTGCAGCCAGTCGCGGCCCTCCGGCGCATCGTCGACCAGCGTCGCGAGCTGCGGTGCCACGAAGGACGGCGGCGGCAGGGGCTTGCCGGTGGGCTTCTTCCTCGCGGCGGGGGTGGATTTCGCCGGCTTTTCGGCCGAAGCGGACTTCGGAGCGGCGGCTTTCCTGCGGCCGTTGGCGGCAGGCTTCGGCGCCTGTTCCGGCTCGGCCGCCTCCCGCGAATTGTCCCAGACCTCGTCGCCCTTGGCGATCGCCGCCATGGTGCGGCCCGTCTTGATGCTGGTCTCGTCGCGCAGCAGGTTGCGGCGGCGGTCGACCGCCTCGTCCTTCTCCTTGATCAGCAGCCAGTTCTCGCGCTTTTCTCCCGGGCGGGGCTTCATGCGGATCAGCGCCCAGTTGCCGCGCAGCCGCTCGCCCATGATGCGCATCTTCAGATTGCCCTTGGCGAGGCCCGCCTCGGCATCCTCCAGCGGCTCCCATGTGCCCTGGTCCCAGAGCATCACGGTGCCGCCGCCATATTCGCCCTTCGGGATCGTGCCCTCGAAGGTGCCGTACTCCATCGGGTGGTCCTCGGTGCGCACCGCCAGGCGCTTGTCGGCCGGGTCGAGGCTCGGTCCCTTGGTGACCGCCCAGCTCTTCAGGACGCCTTCCCACTCGATGCGGAAGTCGTAATGCAGCCTCGTCGCATCGTGCTTCTGAATACAGAAGAACAGCCCGTCCGCCGCATCGCGGGCGACCGGCGAGCCCGCGGGTTCGCGTGTCCGGCTGAAATCCCGCTTCCGGCGATAGGTGTCGAGAAGCGCGTCGCCGCGTGTCGTCATTGCCGGCCTCAGGCGCTTTTGCGGCGGGGCGTGGCGCTCTTGGCGGCAGGCGCCTTCTTGGCCTTGGCGGGCTCGGCGGCCTTCGTCTTGGCGGCAGCCGCCGGCTTGCGGCGTGCGCCGCTCCCGGCCGCCTCGCCGCCACCGCCCTCGAGGCTCTTCTTCAGCGCCGCCATGAGGTCGACGACGTTGCCCTTGTTGCGCGGCGCCGGCTCGTCCTCCTCGATCGAGAGCGTCGCGTTGCCGCCCTTCTTCCGCTTCTCCGCGATCAGCGCCTTCAGCGCCTCGGTATAGTGGTTCTTGTAGGTCTTGGCGTCGAAGGCGGCCGTCTTCTTCTCGATCAGCTGGGTGGCGACGCCGAGAAGATCCTCCTCTGCGCCGTCGTCGGAGATTTCCGCGAAGATCGGTGCGGATTTGCGGATCTCGTCCTCGTAATGCAGCGTGCTGAGGAGCAGGCCGGAACCGCAGGGCCGCAGCGCCACCAGATATTCCTTGCCCCGCAGCGCCAGCTGGCCGAGCCCGGTCTTGTGCGACTGGCGCAGCGCGTCGCGGATCACCCGGAAGGCGTCCTCGGCCAGCTCGTCCTGCGGCACGACGTAATAGGGCTTGTCGAAATACAGCGGGGGGATCGCGTTCGAATCGACGAACTGGACCAGTTCGAGCGTCTTCTTGGTCTCCAGCTTGACGTTCTCGATCTCCTCGTCGGTCAGGAGCACGTATTCGTCCTTGCTGACCTCGTAGCCCTTGACGATCTCGTCCTTGTCCACCGGACCGATGCCCTCGACCACCTTCTCGTACTGGATGCGCTTGCCGGATTTCTCGTGGATCTGGCGGAAGGAAATGGAGGCGCCGGAGGTGGTGGCCGAATACATCTCGACGGGGATCGACACGAGGGAAAGGCGGATCTGGCCTTTCCAGACAGGACGGGGCGCCATTTTTTTTAAAACTCCAGACACGTGACTGCCGCAACGTGAGACAACGGCGCTGCGGCAGACTCGTTCCGGTTGCGCCGCGCGCTGCGAGGGCGTGGTAAAGACTGGCCGAAAGCGGTTGATAAGACTCAGCTGCCCGCATCCCAGCCTTGCGATCCGGCGGCGGAGCGGTCAGCACGTGGGCGTGCCCGCGCGGCTCAACCATTGGATCAGGAACCCGCCCTCAACCCGTGACCAGGATTCTCCATACGGCAGACTGGCAGATCGGCAAGCCGTTCGGCGGCTTCGAGCCCGACCGGCGCGGGGAACTGCGGGCCGAGCGCTTCGCCGTGGTCGGACGGATAGCGGCGCTGGCGGCCGAGCGCGGCTGCGACGCCGCGCTCGTCGCGGGCGATGCCTTCGACGACAACATGGTGAGCGACCGGGAGATCCAGCGCACGCTCGACGCCATGGCGGCGTTTCGCGGGTCGTGGGTGATGCTGCCGGGCAATCATGATGCGGCGCTGGACGTCAGCCTGTGGACGCGGCTGAAGCAGCGCGCCGATCCGGGGCGGGTGATCGTCGCCGACAAGCCGGAGCCCATCCTTCTCGAAGACAAGCGCATCGCGATCCTTCCGGCGCCGCTGACCCGCCGGCATGAAGGCGCCGACCTCACCGCCTGGTTCGATCATGCCGAGACCCCCGCCGGGCTGGTGCGGATCGGCCTTGCGCACGGCTCGGTGCTGAACCGCCTGCCGGAGGCGGCCGAGGCCGGCAATCCGATCGCCGACGACCGGGCGGCGCGCGCCCGGCTCGACTATCTCGCGCTCGGCGACTGGCACGGCTTCGTCGAGATCGCGCCGAAGACGGTCTATGCGGGAACGCCGGAGCCGGACCGCTACCCGGCCAACGCGCCCGGTCACGTGGCCATCGTCGAGATTGACGGACCCGGCTCGCCGCCGCGCATCGAGCGGGTGCGCACCGCGCGTTTCGACTGGCGGTCGCTGGCGCTGCGGCTCGACGGCGGCGTCGAGGCCGTCGATGAAGCGCTGTCGGCGCTCGCCGCGCCAGGCGAGACGGTGCTGGAACTGGTCCTTTCCGGCAGCCTGTCGCTGCGCGAGCGCGTACGGCTGGAGGAGACGCTGGCGTCCTGGCGGGCGCGGCTCTTCGATCTGAAGCTGGTGGATGCGGCGCTGATCGACGCACCGGACGAAGAGGATCTCGACCGCATCGACGTCGGCGGCTTCGTCCGCGTCGCCATCGAGCGGCTGCGGGCGCGGGCAGCCGATCCGGCCGATCCCGAGCGCGAGGCGGCGGCGCTGGCGCTGCGGCTTGCCTATGTCGAGCATCGCCGCCTCGGGGAGCGCTGAAATGTATCTGCGCTCCCTCAAGCTCGCCGACTTCGCCGGTGTCGCCTCCGCCGAACTCGAACTGTTCGAGCCGGGGCTGAACGTCATCGTCGGCGACAACGAGGCCGGCAAGTCGACCCTGCTGACGGCGCTGCGCGCGGCCTTCTTCCAGCGCCACCGGGCGACCGGCGAGGCCGTCAAGGCGCTGGCGCCCTACCAGCGTCAGGCGCGGCCGGAGATCTCCGTCGACTTCGATCTCGACGGCACCGTCTACTCGCTGCGCAAGGCGTTCCTGCAGAAGCCGGAAGCCGCGTTGACCTGGCCGGGCGGTAGCCTCACGGGGGACGCGGTCGAGGACCGCCTCGCCGAGATGTTCCGCTTCGCCCATCCCGGACGGGGCGAGTCCAAGCTCGCCGAGCACCAGGGCGCCTTCGGTCTCCTTTGGGTGGAGCAGGGGCGCTCCAACACCGGCGGCCTCGACATCGGCGTCGGCAAGGACGCGGTGACCGCCTCGCTGGAAGGCGAGGTCGGCCAGATCCTCGGTGGCGAACGCGGCCGGGCGCTGATCGGCGCCGCCAAGGCGCTGCAGGACCGGTTCTTCACCGACACCGGCCGCGTCGCGCAGGCCTCGCCGGTGCGGCAGGCCGAACAGCTTCTCGAGGAGCTGCGCGCCGAACTCTCCCGGAAGCGCGCGGCGCTGGCGGATTTCGAGGAGAAGCTGCAGCGCCTCGACGCGCGCCGGGCGACGCTGCGCTCCTACGAGCGCGACGACGCGGTGGCGAAGGCCGAAGAGGCACTCGACGCAGCCGAGGCGCAGGCGCGCCAGGCGGCCGGTCTGGAAGGCGAGGCGCGCGAGGCGGAGCGGGAACTGCAGCATGCGCTGGCCCGGCGCGACGGCGTCGGCGACCGGTTGAGCCAGCGCGACCGGCTGGCCGGCTCCGCCGACGCGGCAAGGCAGGCGGCGGAAGCGGCGGCTGTCGCCCTGCGGGAGCTGCGCGCGGGGCGCGAGGGCGAACGCGGGGCGATCGAGGCCGCCGAGCGGGAAGCCGCGGCGGCCAAGGAAGCGGCCGAAGCGGCGGAAGCGGCGGACGATGCACTGCGGGCCGGCATCGAGCGGGCTCGGATCGCGGCGGAGGCCGAGCGGCTGGCCGCGCGGCTGGAGGAGGCGCGGACGATCGAGGCGCGGCTCGCAGATTTGCGCAAGGAAAGCGCCGGGCCGGCCATCGACGCTGCGGCGATCAAGGCGCTGGAAGCGGCCGAGCGCAAGTCCCGGGACGCGGCGATCCGGCTGTCGGTGACGGCACCGGTCCTGATATTCGGGCCGGACCGGGATGGCGTGGTGCGGGACGGAAGCGGGGCGGCCATCCCAGCAGGGGAACCGCATCGCGTCACTGGCCGCGAGCGTTTCGAGCTCGAGGGCTTCGGCAGCCTGATGGTCGAGCCGGGCGGCGACGCCGCGACGCTGCGCCGGGACTGCGACGCGGCCGACGCCGAGCTCGCGCGACTGCTCGCCCGTTTCGGGACTACATCTATAGAAAACGCGCGGGCGCGCGCGAGTGCGGCCGAAAACTGGCGGATGGAGACGGCGACGCTGAAGGCGCAGATCGCGGCGCTCCTGCCGGAAGGTCGTGCGGCCGCGGAGGCTGCCCTCGCAGAACTTACCGCCACGCTGGCGGCATCGCCCGCACCGGCTCCCGGCGATGCTTCGCCGGAAGCGGGCGACCAGACCGCGGCGCGAACGGCGCGCAATGCGGCCCGTGCCAGGCTGGATACGGCGGCGGCGACGCTGGAGCGGCTGCGTCGGGCCGCCAGCGACGGGGTGGCGACGATGGCCCGCGCCGAAGCCGATGACGCGCATTGGCGCGCCGAGTCGGAGCGGCTGGGCCAGGAACTTCGCGAGGCCGAGGCGGTACGGCCGCGCACGGCGCTGGCCGAGGATCTGGCGGCGGCCGAGCTTGACCGCGCGGCGAAGGCCGCCGTGCTGGAGCGGCGGCAGCGCGATCTGGCGGCCGTCGACCCGCAGACGGTGCAACTGAGCCTGGAGAACCGGCGCAAGGCGCTGGCGGAAATCCGCCGCACCATCGCCGCGCTGAAGGACGAGACGCTGCGGCTCGAAGGCGAGCTGGAGGCGACGGGCGCAACGGCGCTCGGCGAGGACGTTGCCCGGCTGGAGGGCGAGATCGGCGCAGCCGAATCACGACTCGTCCGCCTGCGGACCGAAGCGACAGCGTCGGCGCTGCTTCATGCCACGCTGCTCGGGGCGCAGCGCGAGGCTCGCGAGCACTGGCTCGGGCCGATCAAGACGCAGGTTACGCCCTATCTCAAGCTGATCCACCCGGGCGCCGCGATCGAGCTCGACGATTCGACCCTCGAAATCCGCAGCCTCCACCGCGCCGGCATTGAGGAAGAATTCAAGCGCCTTTCCGCGGGGGCGCGCGAGCAGGTGGCGGTGGTCACGCGCCTGGCGCTCGCGCAGGTTCTGAAGAAGGGCGGGCATCCGACGGCGGTCATCCTGGATGACGCGCTCGTCAATACGGACGAGAAGCGGCTGGAGCGGATGCATCTCGTGCTGCGGATGGCGGCGGAGACGCTGCAGATCATCGTCCTGACCTGCCGCGAGCGGGACTTCCGCGATCTCGGAGCGCCGATCCAGCGGCTGTGACCAGCGGGTGCCGCCGCCGGATACACAACCACGAATCGCCGGCATTACGCCCGATTCACCCCGCCAGGCTTCGATCCCGCAGCCTCGTCGATCCCGCCAGCGCCGCCCGCAAGCCCGACGTTCCCGAACGGTTAAGAGGTGGTGAACGGAAAAGTGGCATCAGCGCAACAGGGGTGTGTCCAAAGCATCGCACGGACCCCATTGTGGCATTTAGGAGATTGCATCCGACCGGGCGGCGGATAATGTCGCGTCAGAAAGATCGCAGGGCAAAGCGCTTCGGACTTTCGCACAGGGGATGGGGCAGGGAAGGCTGTCCTTCATACAAGGCCCAACCCTAACCTATAAATTGACTGGAGGTCAGGACATGAACATCAAGAGCCTTCTTCTCGGCTCCGCTGCGGCACTCGTCGCAGTCTCCGGCGCCCGCGCTGCGGACGTTATCGTTCCGCTCGCGCCGGAGCCCGCCGACTACGTGCGCGTCTGCGACGTGTACGGCGCCGGCTTCTACTACATCCCGGGCACCGAAACGTGCATGAAGATCGGCGGCTACGTCCGGTTCCAGTACAACGTTGCTGGCCCGATCGAGGACGACTACGACGGCGACTTCCTCATCAACGAAGAGGGTGACGACTACCAGACCGGTTCGGCCGTCCGCGTTCGCCTGAACTTCGACGTCCGCGAAGAGACCGAGCTCGGCACGCTGCGCGCCTATGCCCGCCTGCAGGCCCAGAACACGTTCGGCGCCTACTCGAACGACGCCGACTACCGTATGGACATGGGCTACATCCAGCTCGGTGGCCTGACCATGGGTTACCTCGACTCGCTGTGGACCGAGGGTGACGGCCTGCTGACGGACACGGACCTGCCGGTCGGTGACTACCAGACCAATCGCGTCTCCTACACCTACGCGGCTGACGGCTTCTCGGCGGCCCTGTCGCTCGAAGACGACGCCACGGGCGACTTCGCTCCCGACGTCGTTGGTCGTCTCGCCTTCGAAGGCGGCTGGGGCTCGGTCTACCTCGCCGGTTCCTACGACGAGAGCCAGCGCGCTGGTCTCCTCGACGACTTCTTCTACGACCCGGCGCTCGGCATTCCCGGCTTCGGTCTGGAAGGCTTCGACACCGGCTATGACGACGGCTCGTTCGCTCTGAAGGCGGGTCTCTCGCTCAAGGATCTCGTCGCGACGGACTCCGAGCTGAAGATCGAGGGTAGCTACGCCTTCGATCCGTCGAGCTACTCGACGATCGGCCTGTTCTCCAACGCCGGTACCCTCGGTCGCGACATCGACTCCGTCGTCGGCACCGTGCCGGTCGAGTGGCAGATCGGTGCTGGCTACGCCCAGTCCTTCGGCAAGCTCGGCTTTGCGATTGCTGGTGTCTACGGCGAGACCTTCGACTTCACCAGCTACGACGCGCTGGGCCGCGGCTTCGACGCCGGTTCGGGCGACTACTACAAGCTGGTCGGTAACGTCGGCTACGAGATCACCAACAACTTCGACATGCTGGCCGAGGTGTCCTACACCAACCTCGACCTCGACGGTGGCGAAGTCTTCCTGGACGACTCGATCGACCAGACCGCAGGCTTCCTGCGCTTCGTTCGCTCCTTCTAATCGAAAAAGCCTTCGACAAGAGAGGCCCGGCGCTTGCGCCGGGCCTTTTCGTTTTTGCGACCGCTTCCGGTCGAGCGAGCGCCGCAGCGCTGCCTCGCCACTGGCTGCACACGCGGCGTCGCTCGTTCGTCGACGCGGTGCAGCCCTCCCGACCTGTACCTGGCCGGTTCTTCTGGAGCCGCTGGCGGCGGTGGCTGACTGGCGGCTTCGCCGACTGCCGGAGATCGTGCCGGCGCCAAGCCGGTTGCTTCCCTCCGCCCGTTCCCTAGCTTGATCTTGAGCGTGACAAGGCGAGGGGCTCCCATGCTGTCCTTTCTCGGGAAGATCTTTCTGTTCCTTGGAGCTGCGTTCAGTCTCGGCGCCTTGGCGGAGAAGAACGCCCGCACCAATCAACCGGCGAAACGACCCGTCGAGCCGCAGGGCGGTGCGACGCCCCCCGCCGCGCCTTCCATGCCCGAGCCCGAACCCGAGATCGAACCCGCCGCCGGGGCGCCGGCAGAACCGCCGCCTTCCGACACGACGCCCATGGAGGCCGCGCCACCGCGGGAGTCGGGTCCTATGACTTCCGCTTCCGCCTCCAGCGGGAAAGGACCGGCGGGTGGCGCCCTTTCGGCGCTGCAGGAGGATCCGCTGGAGGCCAAGCATCGCGCGGCGGCCTTCGACCGCGACTTCCGCACGCTGGACTATCGGCATCTGTCGCAAGACGAGGTCGCTCGCGAGAAGGAACGGCGGCGGCGGCAGCATTCCAGCTGGCATCCGAAGGGTTCGGACGCGCAGGAGCCTTCACCCCCCTTGCAGAACGCCCAGTTCTCGCATTTCGGCGGCAGCTTCGTCACCGCGGAGATCGTCCGGGGGCGCAGCACCGAGCGGGTGCCCGACCTCATGCCGAGCCTGCCCGGCGACGCAAGCCTTCCTGCGGAGGCGGCGGACCAGCGTCCGCTAACCGCACCGGACCCGCGGGGGCCAACCCCGGCGCCGGAGCAACGCGTCCTGCTGCCGGAAGATCCGCTCGCCGCCAAGCATCGGTCCGGACGGTTCGACGAGGATTTCCGCACGCTCGACTATGGCAGACTCGATCCATCACGGCCGCCCGCATCGCGCGTCGACACGGGGTCCGGCGAGGCGCCGGGACCCGTGCCGGACGAGGGCGGGGTGGCTCCGGCGCAGGCGGCATTCCGCACCGCCGGGGCCGCCGCCCCCGTTCCGGGTGCCGAAGGGGAGCGCCCGGTCAAAACGGCCGATGGCGACGCGGCCGCGCTGGCCGAGGACGTGGTGGCTCGCGAACCGGAGCGGCTCGACGCAACCCGGGCCGGCACGCCGGACGACCTCACCCGGATCGACGGCATCGGGCCGAGCCTTGAGCGCCTGCTCTTCGAGAGCGGCATCTATCACTACGACCAGCTTGCCCGGTGGGGTGCCGGCGAGGCGCGATGGTTCGAGGCGAAGAGCGGCTTTCCCGGGCGCGTAGCGCGAGAGCGCTGGGTCGAGCAGGCACAGGCTCTCATCGACGATCGGGCAACGTCGCGAACAATCCTTTGAGACGGAGTCGCGAACAATCCTTTGAGACGGACCGGTAGGTCCCGGTGAAAGGGGCTGTCCCTCAAGGGTGAGTTGCGTGGAAAGCCGCCCGGTCAGGCTTGTAACGACGCCGCCGAGCAAGCGAGTCGGCCTGTAATCGCGACGGACGCCGCCGTCCGCGCGCGGCGGGCCGCCCCCATGCGGAGACCGAAGAGGTCTCAGCCCGTGCGGCCGAGGCGCAGATCCTTCTCGATGTCGAACTGGGCGCCAAGCCGCATCTTGTAGACCTGGTAGTTCTCCATCACGCGCTGCACGTAGCTGCGCGTCTCGCTGAAGGGGATGCGCTCGACCCAGTCGATGACCTGGTCCAGCGACTTGCCGCGCGGATCGCCGAAGCGTTCGATCCATTCCCGCGCCCGCCGCGGTCCGGCATTGTAGGCGACGAAGGTCAGGACATAGGAGCCGTCGAAGGCGCTGATCTGTTCGCCGAGGAAGTGGGCACCCAAGGCGGCGTTGTAGGCGGGGTCGCTCGTCAGCCGCGACGCCGAGTAGCCGACGCCGATCTTGGCGGCGACGGCCTTGGCGGTACCGGGCATCAGCTGCAGCAGGCCCAGCGCGCCGGCGGGCGACTTCGCGGCGGGGTTGAAGGCGCTCTCCTGCCGGGCGATGGCATAGGCCAGGGCCTTGCCGGAGGCGGAGATGTTGGCGCTGGCCGGGATGACGCCGATCGGGAAGGCGAGGGCGGGCGCGTCGATGCCGCGCCAGTAGGCCTTCTTGCCGACCTCCAGCACCAGATGATGGTCGCCGCGCCGCTCCGCCATCACCGACAGGAGCGCCAGCTCGCCAGGGCTGGTGAGTTCGTCGGCCAGCGAGCGGTAGAGACCGTCGGCGCGCCAGTTCGAGCCGATCTGCTCGAGCCGCCGTATCGCACGCACCGCCTCGCGCTGCTCGAAACGCTGCCGGTCCGCGTCGCTGGCTCGCGGAAATTCGATCGCGCCGGGGCGCCGCCCGAGCTTCGCGGCGGCCAGCTGGCCGTAATAGGTCGCGCCGAATTGCGCCGCCTGCGCATAGGAGTTGCCGGCATTGCCCGGGCCGCCGGCCTCTGCGGCGCGCGCCAGCCAGTAGTATCCCCGCGAGACCGACAGCGGCCGGGAGGAGGATTCGAGGATCCTGGCGAAATGCGCCGAGGCCGTGCGCGGATCGTTCAGGAAACGCAGCGCGATCCAGCCGGCATGAAATTCCGCCTCCGCGGCCTCGGTCGCGCTTTCGGCTGAATGGGTGGCGGCGACACGGTAGGCCAGCTGGTTCTTGCCGAGGTCGAGGAGGTCCCGCGCGACGATGCGGCGCTCGTTCCACCAGGCGTCGGGATCCACGAGCGTTGCCGCATCGCGCGGCGCCCGCATCAGGATCTCGGCGGCTTCGTCGATCTTGTTCGATTTGCGGTAGCGCTCCACCAGCGCGTGCTGGTAGCCCGGATCGGCGCGCTGCGCCTGCGGCACGGCGGCCAGAAGCGTCCCCGCATTGGCGTCGCCGCGGATCACTGCGGCACGGGCCGCGTGCAGCTGGCGGGCGCCGGCGAGGTCGGCGACCCGCGCGGCGTCGCCCACGCGGCTTGCATAGAGCAGCTTGTCCATGCGGAACTTGTGGTCGGCCCGGGTGAGCAGGGTCCCGAATGTCTTCAGCACCGCCCGTTCGGTCGATTCGTCCAGTCGCTCCTCGCGCCAGACCTTGGCGATCAGCTGCTTGGCCCGCCCGACCTCGCCGGTGGCGACATAGGCGCGGGCGAGCGCCATGGCGCCTTCGGGGCTCTCGGGCTCACTGGCGCGAAACGCCGCGATGACCTCGGCCGCCGGCGGTGCTTCGCGATAGAGCGCCTTCTCGCTGTTGACCCGCAGCGTCTTCATGCCGGGCCAGCCGGAGAGATGGCGGGCAGCCAGCGCGATCTCCGCTGCCGGCACGTCCGAGCCCCCCTGAAGCGCGATCGCCCAGGTCAGGATGTTGCGGTCGAGCGAGCCCGGCATCATGCCCTCGCGGATGCCGCGGGCCTTGCGCGGGTTGCGGTCGGACAGCGCCTGCAGCCCCTCCTTCAGTTCGCCGCGGATCGGGCTGACGGCGCCGACGCGGGGCGCCATCGCGGCGATCGATGCGGTGAAGGCGCTGGCATTGGCCGGCACGGCGGCGGAAGCGGTCTGGTTGAGGACCGGGTTGGGCTGCGGCACCGTCACCACACGTCCGAACCGCCACGGGTCCACTGTCACCGCGGTCCCGGCGGCACTCGCGGCGGCGCCGGCGACATGGCCGGGACGAGCCATCGGCTTCGGCCCCACCTGCGGCAGCGACAGCTCGTTGGCGACGCTCTGCCCGGGCAGCATGGTGATCGCGAGGGCACCGAGAAGCAGTCGGCGTGCAGTGAGTCTGGCGGTCATGGCAAACCTTTCGGACAGTCTCGTCATGGGGCGTCCGGCAGAAATCCGGCCCGCTTGCCGGCGGGAATGGTTTGCAAAACTCTCACGGGCGCGATTAAAGCCCCGTTACCGCGCCCCGTCGAGAGGCGCCGGTGGACGCAAAGCGTCTGTTCTTGTTTCGCTATCGCCGCTTCACTAAGGTGCCGCGCTGCCGGTGGATGCCGGAAGTCCATCGGACCGCGTCGGGGCGGGGGAGCGGGCGCCGTTTCAAGCGGCGCTTTCGGAAAAGTGTGGGAGTAGGGCAGGGCATGTTCAAGGGTTCGATTCCGGCGCTGGTCACGCCCTTTGCCGAAGACGGCTCGCTCGACGAGACCGCGTTCCGCGCCTTCGTCGAATGGCAGATCGCGGAGGGCTCGACGGGCCTGGTGCCGGTCGGCACCACCGGCGAGAGCCCGACGCTGACGCATGACGAGCACAAGCGCGTCGTCGAGCTCTGCGTCGACACGGCGGCGGGCCGCGTGCCGGTGATCGCCGGGGCGGGCTCCAACAACACCGCGGAATCGATCGATCTCGCCCGCTTCGCCGAGAAGGCCGGTGCCGATGGGCTGCTGGTCGTGACGCCCTACTACAACAAGCCGAACCAGAAGGGGCTCTACGCGCACTACGCCGCCGTGGCGAAGGCCGTCTCGCTGCCGATCGTGATCTATAACATCCCCGGTCGCTCGGTGATCGACATGACGCCGGAGACGATGGGCCGGCTCGCCGTGGACTTTCCCAACATTGTCGGCGTCAAGGACGCGACGGCGAAGGTCGATCGCGTCTCAGAGCAGCGCATCACCTGCGGGCCGGATTTCGTCCAGCTCTCCGGCGAGGATGCCACGGCGCTCGGCTTCAACGCCCATGGCGGCCATGGCTGCATCTCGGTGACCGCGAACGTGGCGCCGCGGCTCTGCGCCGACATGCAGGCGGCGTGCGGCGCCGGCGACTACCGGGTGGCGCTTGCCCTGCAGGACCGGCTGATGCCGCTGCACAAGGCGCTGTTCATCGAGCCCAACCCGACCGGCGTCAAATACGCGCTGTCGCGGCTCGGCAAGGTCGCGAACCGGCTGCGCTCCCCGCTGGTGCCGGTCGACCGCGAGACGGAAGAGGCGATCGATCAGGCGCTTCGCCACGCGGGCCTCGTCAATTGAAATCCGGCCGTTCGAGCGCATCTTAGAAAGATCAGGACGATCGGCGGACGCGAGAGGCACGGGCGGTATCCCCGCCCGGGGGAACAGTGATGGCGAAGAAGAAGGCGGAGGGCTCGAACGTCGCGGCGGAAAACCGCAAGGCCCGCTTCAATTACGAGATCATCGACACGCTCGAGGCCGGCATCGCGCTGACCGGCACCGAGGTGAAGGCGCTGCGTGAAGGCAAGGCCTCCATCGCCGAGGCCTACGCCACGGAAGAAGGCGGCGAGCTCTGGCTGATCAACTCGAACCTGCCGGAATATCTGCAGGCTAACCGCTTCAACCACGAGCCGAAGCGCCGCCGCAAGCTGCTGGTGCATCGCACCCAGCTCAACCGGCTCTCCGGCGCCGTGCAGCGCGAGGGCATGACGCTGATCCCACTGCGCATCTACTTCAACGAGAAGGGCCGGGCCAAGCTGCTGCTGGCGCTGGGTAAGGGCAAGAACGCGCCGGACAAGCGGCAGACCATCAAGGAGCGCGACTGGAACCGCCAGAAGCAGCGCATCCTCAAGCAGGCATGAGGCCACGGTGAGCGATTACACGCAGCTCCCGCACGATCTTGCCTCACCCGCCGCCGATGGTGCCGCCGACCACTTGGCCGGCATGAAGCTGCCGGCCGTCTTGCTGCCGGCAAGCGACGGCGGCACGGTCGATCTGGGGACGCTCGGCGGGCGCGTCGTCCTTTACGTCTATCCCGCCACCGGCAAGCCCGGCGTGAAGCTGCCGGAGGGATGGGACCAACTGCCCGGTGCCCGCGGCTGCACCCCGCAGAGCTGCAGTTTCCGCGATCACTTCGCCGAACTCCGGGGGCTCGGCGTCGCGCATGTCTACGGCCTCTCCGCCCAGCCCGTGGCGGATCAGGCCGAGGCGGCGGCGCGCCTGCATCTGCCGTTCGGGCTGCTGTCGGACGAGGCCGGCGCCCTCCGCGAGGCGCTCGGACTGCCGTGGTTCGAACTCGGCGGCACCTTGTATCTGAAGCGCATGGCGCTGACCGTCGAGGACGGCCGGATCACCAAGGTGTTCTATCCGGTCTTCCCGCCGGACCGAAGCGCGACGGACGTCGTCGACTACCTCTCCAAGGGCCGCTGACGTCCGGGCTCGTTACCCGGCCGCGGGCCGAGGAATGCCGCCACTTCCGCGAACACGTCGACGAACATCGCTTCGGTGAGGCGGCCGGTATTGGTGTTGTAGCGCGAGCAGTGATAGCTCGAGAACACCCGCAGGCCGCCCAAATCGTGCGCCGC
>DASYHY010000076.1:0-10738 GCA_036252795.1 Aurantimonas sp.
TCGTGGCCGTTGCCCGGATCGCGGATCAGGATCTGCCCGCTGTCGACGGCGTAATTGCCGTAGACCATGCGCAGGATCGACGACTTGCCGACGCCGGAGGGCCCACCGAGGACGACGCATTCGCCCGCCCCGACCGTGAAGGAGGCGCCCGCCACCACCGGCAGGCGGAGCCCCACGCGCAGATGCATGGTGAAGGTCTTGGCGACGTCGCGCACCGCCAGAATGGGCCGGGAATCGTTCGGCATGGCTCAGCTTTCCGGAATCGAGGCGACGAGCAGCTGGGTATAGGCGTGGTGCGGGTCGTCGAGGACGCGGTCCGTCAGGCCCTGCTCGATGATCCGCCCCGCCTTCATCACGATCATGCGCTGCGACAGGAGCCGCGCGACGGCCAGATCGTGGGTGACGATGACGACCGAGAGGCCCATCTCCGACACCAGCGTGCGGATCAGGTCGAGGAGCCGCGCCTGCACCGAGACGTCCAGCCCACCGGTCGGCTCGTCCATGAACACCAGCCGCGGACGGGTGACAAGATTGCGGGCGATCTGCAGGCGCTGGCGCATGCCGCCGGAGAACGCCGCCGGCTGGTCGTCGATCCGGTCGGCGGCGATCTCGACGCGGCCGAGCCAGTCTGTCGCCGCCGCGCGGATCTGGCCGTAGTGGCGGTCGCCCACCGCCATCAGTCGCTCGCCGACATTCGCCCCGGCCGAGACGCGCATCCGCAGGCCGTCGCTCGCATGTTGGTGGACGAAGCCCCAGTCGGTGCGCATCAGGAGCCGGCGCTCGGCTTCCCCGAGGCTGGCGAGGTCGCGCATCGTGCCGTCGCGCATGGCGTAGGCGATGCTGCCGGAAGTGGGTGCAAGGCGCGTCGAGATGCAGTTGAGCAGCGTCGTCTTGCCGGACCCGGACTCGCCGACGATGGCCATCACCTCGCCGGGCCACACGTCGAACGAAACCGCCTCGCAGCCGGTTCGGGCGCCGTACGTCCTGGTGATCTCCCGGACGGAGAGGAGGGGACCGCCTTCGGTGGTGGATGTCATCGGGGCCGTCTCCTTGCATGCCTGGCGAGGGGGCGGTCGACGCGATACACCCCCCTCTGTCCTGCCGGACATCTCCCCCCCAGGGGGGGAGATCGGAGCGGCGACGGGTTCACCCTCTGGAGAAAAGCTGCGCGGCCGATCGTCGAGCGCCGGGCCAGCCCGGTTGGTCGATCTCCCTCCTTGTGGGGGAGATGCCGGCGGGCAGAGGGGGGTACAATGAAGCCGCCGTCGCTGGCAGGATGGCTTCCACCGCAGGAGGCAGGCCCGTGTCGCACGCCGATATTCCGCCGAGACATCGAGCCCTTGCCCGCACGATGCGCAAGGCGCTGACCGAAGCCGAGCTGAAGTTCTGGAACGCGGTCCGGGCGCACCGGCTGATGGGCCTCGGCTTCCGCCGGCAAATGCCGATCGCGGGCTGCATCGTCGATTTCGCCTGCCCGACGCATCGGCTGATCGTCGAGATCGACGGGACGCTGCATGCGGATCACGCGGCGCTGACGCGGGACGCTGCCCGGACAGCGAGATTGGAAGCCGACGGCTGGACGGTCGTTCGCTTCTGGAACCACGACGTCTTGATGAACATCGATGGCGTCTGCGGGCACATCCTCGCGGTGATCGAGGAGAGGAAGCCGGGCTGTTTCAGCGATGGCCTTGGCGAAAGCGGCGGCGGTGGCGGCAAATAAGCCGGCGACCCCCCTCTGTCCTGCCGGACATCTCCCCCACAAGGGGGGAGATCGGAGCGGCCACGGGTTCACCCTCTGGAGAAGAGTCGTGAGGCCCATCGTTGAGCACCTTCCCAGGCAAGTCGGTCGATCTCCCCCCTTGTGGGGGAGATGCCGGCAGGCAGAGGGGGGCACCATCAAGGCGCTAACGCCATGACATGACCGGAGAAACACATGCGTCCTCATCGCCCCGCCTCCGGACCGCCGTTCCCGACATGGCCGGCCTCGCGCCGGGTCTCGCACCAGTCGGTGTCGGAGCAGACGAACAGCCGGCCGCCTTTGTCGTCGGTGACCACCTCGTCGAGGAAGACGTTCTCCGCGCCGCAGAGCGCGCAGGGCCGGTCGAAGGTCTGGATGGCGAACGGATGGTCCTCGAAATCGAGGCTCACCACCTCGGTGAAGGGCGGCAGCGCGTAGATGCGTTTCTCGCGGCCGGCGCCGAACAGCTGCAGGGCCGGCGAGCGGTGCAGCTTCGGATTGTCGAATTTCGGGATCGGCGAGGGATCCATGACGTAGCGCCCCTCGACCTTCACCGGGTAGGCATAGGTCGTCGCGATATGGCCGTGCCGGGCGATGTCCTCGTAGAGCTTGACGTGCATCAGCCCGTATTCCTCCAGCGCGTGCATCACCCGCGTCTCGGTCTCGCGCGGCTCGAGAAAGCGCAGCGGCTCGGGGATCGGCACCTGGAAGACCAGTGTCTGGCCCGCCGTCAGCCGGGTCTCGGGCATGCGGTGCCGGGTCTGGATGATCGTCGCCTCGCGCGTCCTCGTGGTCGTCGCCACCTTCGCGGTCTTTTCGAAGAACGCGCGGATCGAGACGGCGTTGGTCGTGTCGTCGGCGCCCTGGTCGATGACCTTCAGCACGTCGTTTGGCCCGATGATTGCCGCGGTCACCTGCACGCCGCCGGTGCCCCAGCCATAGGGCATCGGCATCTCGCGGGAGGCGAACGGCACCTGGTAGCCGGGGATCGCGATCGCCTTGAGGAGGGCGCGCCGGATCATCCGCTTCGTCTGCTCGTCCAGATAGGCGAAATTGTAGGTCGGCATGGCGAGTGTCATTCCGCCGCCTCCCGCTCATCGCCATCTTCGGCCGTGGTATCAACGGCTTCTTGCGCGCGCCGCATGCGCCGCACGAGGTCGAGCTCAGCCTGGAAGTCGACGTAATGCGGCAGCTTCAGATGCTCGACGAAGCCGGTCGCCTGGACGTTGTCGGAATGGGCGATGACGAACTCCTCGTCCTGCGCCGGGGCGTTGCGCTCCTCGCCGAACTCGTCCGCCCGGAGCGCCCTGTCGACCAGGCTCATCGCCATCGCCTTGCGCTCCGACTGGCCGAAGACCAGGCCGTAGCCGCGGGTGAACTGCGGCTTCTCGCTGGCCGAGCCCTTGAACTGGTTGACCATCTGGCACTCCGTCAGCCGCACCCGGCCGATGGTCACCGCAAGGCCGATCTCCGGCATCTCCACCTCGACATCCACGAGGCCGATCCGGACCTCGCCCACGAACGGGTGCGAGCGGCCGAAGCCGCGCTGGGTGGAGTAGGCGAGCGACAGGAGGAACCCCTCGTCGCCGCGCGACAGGGCCTGCAGCCTGAGGTCGCGGCTGGCCGGAAACGCCATCGGGTCGCGGGTGAGGTCGCCCGGCTCGGCGGCGTCGCCTGCCGCGTCCGGCTCGATCAGCCCGTCCGCGCCGAGTATCTCGGTGACCCGGGCGCATCGCTCGCCCGGCCAGTCACGCCGCGCGCCGGGTTCGACCGTCTCGTCGCCGGCCATGGCCGGATCGATCAGCCGGTGCGTGTAGTCGAAGGTCGGGCCGAGCAGCTGGCCGCCCGGCAGGTCCTTGTAGGTCGCGGAGACGCGGCGTTCGATCCGCATCGCCGCCGTGTCGACCGGCACCGAATAGCCGAAGCGCGGCAGCGTGGTGCGATAGGCGCGGATCAGGAAGATCGCCTCGATCAGGTCCCCCCGCGCCTGGCGCACGGCCATCGCCGCCAGCTCCGGATCGTAGAGCGATCCCTCGGCCATCGCGCGGTCGACGGCGAGCGCCAGCTGCCCGGCGATCTGCTCGAGCGTCAGCGCCGGGACGTTGCGGTCGGCACGGCGGCGGTCGGCGAGGAGCCGGTGGGCGTTGGCGATGGCGGCCTCGCCTCCCTTGGCGGCGACGTACATCTCAGTGCTCCGCGATTTTCGTGGTGCGCGGCAGACCGAGCGCTTCGGCGCCGGCGACGAGCAGCACGTCGATGCCGCAGGGATAGAGGCGGCGATTGTCCGCCCAGCCCGTCAGGAAGGTTTCCGGCAGGCCCGTCGGGTCGACGATGGTCTCCGTCTCGATGCCCGGCCCCGTGAGCCGGAGCCTGGGGCCGCCGCGAAGATCGGGCAGGCACAGGATCAGGGTGGCCGAGCGATCCGGGAAGTCGCCCGATCCGGTGGCGAAAGCCGACAGTTTCCCCAGTGTCGACGCGTCGCAGACGAGCGCGAAAGCGGCCGCTGCGGGATCGGCGACGAGCGTCGCCCCGGTGTGGAAGGTCAGCCATTCGGCGGTGCCGGCGCCCTGTGCGGCCTCGTCGAGCCAGAGCGGCGTGTCGTAGTCGGCCAGCGCCGCCAGAAAGGCGCCCGCCGCCGGCGGCACCGGTGCCGGAGGCCGGGCGAGCCCGTGGAGATCGACGATCGTTCCCGGCCGGGCGAAGGCGCCCATGATGGCGGAAAAGGCCGCCTGGGCGTCGAACACCGGGTCGGCGAAGCCGCCGTCGAGGCTGTCGGCGGCAGAAGCCGTGTTTGCGTCGCTCATCAGTCGTCCCCCCGGGCCATGGTGAAGAAGTCGACGCGGGTCGCCTCGGTCTCCTCGGCGGAGCGAAGATCGGCCGCCGCCTGCCGGCACAGTGCCGGCTCGATCACCTGCGCCTCGATCGCGGCGCGCCAGTCCGGGCGCTGCCAGCCGGCGTCGAACTGAGCGGCAAGGCGGGCGTGGTCGATGTCCCTGCCCAGCACCATCGCGTGGCCGACCTCGCCGGAGGCGAGGCGGACGCTGGCGCGCGTGACGCTGGCTTCCCCGAGATTGAAGGGCGCGCCGGCGCCGCCGATCCGCCCGCGCAGCATCACCAGCCCGGCTTCCGGGCCGCGCAGGCTGGTCGCGCCGGTCGTTCCGGCGATCCGGTCCCACGCCGCCGCCAGCGTCGCCGCGTCGCTGGCGGCAAAGGCTTCCATGGCGCGGCGGCGGGCAGGGCGGTCGTCGTCGGAGCGGGCTTTCGTGGCGGAGGGCATTGGCATTCTATCCGTGCTTGTCTGTCGGCGTCTTACTGGAACTTGGCGCGCAGCCGGTCGGTGAAATATTCCATCACCAGCACGATCGCGAAGATAGCCAGGATGATCGCCGAGGCGTTTCGGTACTGGAACAGGTCGAAGGCGACCTTCAGCTCCTGGCCGATGCCGCCGGCGCCGACGAGGCCGAGAACCACCGAGGATCGCACGGCTTTCTCGAAGGCAAAGAGCGAGCTGTTGATCAGCGTCGGCATGACGCTCGGCAGGATCGCGCCGCAGAGCACGCTGACCCGCGAGGCGCCGATCGCCCGCAGCGCCTCCTGGGGCTTCTTGTCGGCCTCCTCCATCGCCTCGGCGAAGAACCGCCCGCAAAAGCCGACCGTGTCGACGATGATGGTCATCGTGCCGGCGACGGCTCCGAGCCCGACGGTCGACACGAAGATCAGCGCCCAGACGAGGTCCGGCACGGTGCGGAACAGCGAGATCAGGGCGCGCGGCAGCTGCCGGAAGGCGCCGAGCGGCGAGATGCCGCGCGACGAAAGCCAGCCCATCGGCAGGCTGATGACGACGCCGATTACCGTGCCGACCAGGGCGATCTGCAGGGTCTCGAGAATCCGCCAGCCCATGCGCTGGAGAAAGTCCGGCTCCATGTTGGGCGGCAGCATCCGGCCGACGAGGTCGATCATCCGCGGCATGCCGGCGGCGAGCTTTTCCGGCGACGGCCCCACCTGGCTCATCGACACCAGGAAGATCGCGCCGAAGGCGACGAGCAAGGTGAAGGTGACCGGCGAGATCGACGGAAGCCGGGGCGGCACGCGCGGGCTGGCAGGCATCTCAGCCATGGAAGACGTCGTCGATCTCGCGCCGGTCCACCGTCTCGGTGGGCAGGTCGAAATGAACTTTGCCGGCCTTCAGCGCGATGATCCGGTCCGAATAGTTGAGCGCGTGCTCCATGTCGTGCGTCGTGTAGACCAGCGTGATGCCGTGCTCCAAGGCAAGGTCGGAGAAGATCGTCATGATCTCGCGCCCGACGGCCGGGTCGAGGCTGGCGGCGGGCTCGTCGGCGATCAGCAGCTTCGGCTTGCGGATCAGCGCCCGGGCGATCGCCACGCGCTGGGCCTGGCCACCGGAGAGCTGGTCGGCGCGCGCACCGGCCTTGTCGGCGAGCCGCACCTCGTCCAGCACCGCCATCGCCTCCTCGCGCCAGTCATTGTGGGCCAGCGAATGGTGCCAGGCCCGCCATCCGCCGGGCAGGCCGAGCTTCCCCTGGACGACGTTGGTCAGGACGGACTGACGCCCGACCAGCCCGTGGTTCTGGAAGACGAAGCCGATCTGCCGCCGCAGGCGCTGCAGTTGCGCTGGGGAGGGCGCGGACTGGAACGTCTCGCCCAGCGTCATGATCTCGCCGTCGCTGAGCGGCAGCAGGCCGACGAGGCATTTCAGCAGCGTCGACTTGCCGGCCCCGTTGGACCCGATCAACGCCACGCGCTGATCCGCCGCGATGTCGAACCCCACCCCGGCGAAGACGGCGCTGCCGCCGGCATAGGATTTGCGGAGGTCGCGGGTGCGGATCACCGGCGCCGCTGGAAAGGGTGGCCGAAGGCCACCCCCGAGCGGTTCCGTTATCCCCATGCCGGGGACCGGAGCGTGCGGCCCCAAACGGCTCTCCGGCAGGGTCCCGTCCAGCGCAGCGCTCATTCGACGAAGTCGGTGAAGGTGTCGACGCCGATGGTGCGGTACATCGAGCGCACGTAGTCGTAGTCGCTGTCCTGGATGTCGGTGAGGAAGGTGCCGCCCTTGAATTTCTGGTTGTCCTCGCCCTGCAGGACGGCGTTCATGAGCGCGTTGCCGTTGTCGAGGAAGGCAGCCCGGATCTTCTCGAAGACGTCTTCGGAAATGTTCCTGCGGGCGACGAGAATATCGTTTGGCAGATCGCGACCGCGGGCGACCACCGCGAAGGCCTCGTGGGGAAACGCCTCGCGGATCGAATTGAGATGCCCGAAATTCAGTCCCATGGCGGCGATGTCGCCGCGGATCAGGGCCTCGGCCGCGACGTTGCGGGAGATGATCACCGCTTCGTAGTCCTGGCCGTAGTGGATGCCCTGGTCGGCCAGCGCCTGCGCGGGTCCGAGATGCTGCGAGGTCGAGCCGACCGAGCCGAAGGCGATCTTCTGGCCCTTCAGATCCTCGATGCTGCCGATCGGACCCTTCGCCAGCACGGCGACCTGCGCGAAATAGTCCGGGCGCTGCCAGGCGACGACGATGCGCGGGTCGCTCAGCTCCTTCATCACGACATATTCGGCGGGGCCGGTCAGCACGAGCTCCACCTGGCCGGCGTTCAAGGCCTCGACGGCGGCGGTACGCGAGCTGACCGGGATCAACTCGATATCGAGGCCGGTCTCGGCTTCCAGCGCCTCCTGGAAGCCACCGAATTCCTGCTGAAGCGCCTCCAGCCCTTCTATGTCGGTGACGGCGAAGCGGACGGGATCGGCATGCGCCGAGACGACCGTCGCCACCGTGGCGGCCAGTGCGAAAACCAGGGAGCGGAGCATTCTGTCGGTCCTTTCTGTATAGACAGGCTACGAGGTTCGCAGTTACCTGTATAGACAGCAGATGACGCGTGGATGACATGAAGGCGAGGCCGCAGGAAATGGCTTGGGTGATCGAGAACGGGCTGACGCTCGCGGATGGCGGCTGGAGCGAGCGCAGCCTGCATGTGAGCGGCCAGCATGTCGCCGGCGAAGCCGATCGGCCGCGGCGGCTGGACGCGCGCGGGTTGCTCGTGCTGCCGGGCATCGTCGACATTCATGGCGACGCCTTCGAGCGGCAGATCATGCCGCGGCCGGGGGTTTGCTTCGATGTCGGCCTGGCGCTGCGCGATACCGACCGCCAGCTGGTGGCCAACGGCATCACCACGACGTTTCACGGCGTGACGATCTCCTGGGAGCCGGGACTGCGGTCGATCGATGCGGCGCGCAGCTTCATCCGGTCGCTCTATGCCCTGCGCCCGCGCCTCAGCTGCGACACGCGGCTGCATCTGCGCTGGGAGACTTTCGCCCTCGACGCGGTCGCGGAAGTGAGCGAGTGGCTGTCGCTCGAGCCCTCGCCGATCCTGGCCTTCAACGACCACACGACCGGCTCGGTGCTCAAGGGCACCATTGCGCGCAAGATCGGCCAGATGGCGGAGCGCTCCGGCCTCAGCCGCGAGGACTACATGGCGCTGCTCGACGCGGTGTGGAGCCGGCGCGGCGACGTGCCGGACGCCATCGAACGGCTCGCCGCGGCGGCCCGGGCAGGGGGCAACGTGCTGCTCGCCCATGACGAATCCTCGCCCGAGGAGCGCGAACGGTTCCGGGCGCTGGGCGCGCGCTCCTGCGAGTTTCCGCTGAACGCCGAGACGGCAGCCGCTGCCCGGGCCGGGGGCGAGGACGTGATCCTCGGGGCGCCGAACGTCGTGCGCGGCGGCAGCCACAACGGCGCGCTGGATGCGCGCGAGGCGGTCGAGGCCGGCAACTGCACCGTCCTGACCAGCGATTACCATTACCCCTCGCCGCTGCACGCGGCCTTCGCCCTGGCGGACGGCGACAGGGATGCGTTGACGCGCCACTGGCCGCTCGTCTCGACCAATGCGGCGCGCGCGGCGGGCCTTTCCGATCGCGGCAGCCTCGCCCCGGGCAAGCGGGCCGACCTGATCCTGGTGGACATGGCCGACGAGCATCATCCCGAAATCGTCGCGACGATGGTCGCCGGGCGCATCGTCCATGCCCGGCGGGCCCTCGGCGAGCTGCCCGCTGCGGTCCCGGCGCGGGCCCCTGCCATGGCGGCGGGGTGAGCTATGAGCAGCACGGCTCACCCCAGGACCGACGATGCCGCCGAAGCGCCGGATTTCGGCGGGCTGGTGTTCCGGCCGCGCAGCGACACGCCGATCTGGCAGCAGATCCACGACTACCTCCTGGCGCTCATCGAGGAGGGACGGCTTCGCCCCGGAAGCCAGCTTCCGGGGGAGGTTCACCTGGCCGAGCGGTTCGGTGTGACCCGGATCACGCTGCGCCAGGCGCTCTCGCAACTGCAGCACGAGGGGCATCTGACGTCGCGAAAGGGCGTCGGCGTCTTCGTGCGGAGCCAGCCGTCGGCGTTGTCCGTCCGCGACGGCAGCCGCTTCTTCGACAGCCTGCGCGCCGACGGCAAGCGTGTCGATACGCGGACGCTGGTGCTGGAGGAGGAGGGTGCGGACGCGGCGGCGGCGTCGCAGCTCCACGTGCCGGTGGGCGCGCCGGTCATCCGCCTGCTTCGGGTGCGGGCGGCCGACGGCCAGCCGATCCACGCCAGCACCAAGATCCTCCCCGCCCGGCTCCTGCCGGACTTCCGGGAAGTGTATGCGAAGCGGCAGTCTGTGACCGACGTCTTCGTCGCGCACGGCATCGGCAAGTATCGCCGCATCGAGACGCGGATCAGCGGCGGCTTCGCCACGGCAGAGGAAGCGCTACAGCTGGAGCTGACGCCGAGCACGCCGGTCTTTCGCACCAGCTCCGTCAACGGGGATGCGGCGGGCAACCGGATCGAGTGGAGCACCGGCTGCTGGCTCCTGACATCGGTCGACTTCGTCTTCTGACGCAGCTATCCGGTGTAAGAACTTGTTCCTGCTGGACTCTTGAGAGCGACTGTCTCTATTACGGCAGCAACCTACCGGCTCGATTCCGATGTGACCCCCTCCCGCTGTCTGCCCAATAAAGACGCATGCTGCATCGCGCGGCATGAGTTGCTTGACTCGGTGGCCGCCCCTGCTAGGCTGAGCCCACATACCGGCCCTGACCGCCGGACGGCATCCAAGCCTCGCCCGCCCGTCGATTCCTATTCGGCGAGCGGCGGGGCTTTTTTCGTGGGATCGACGTGAAGCGACGCATCGAAATCGGCATTCTCTATTCGCGCTCGGGCAACTACCAGCTGTTGTCCGACGCCTGCCGCGCCGGTGCGATGAGCGCCATCGCAGCGGTGAACCGGGACGCCGCGTCGAGCATCGAGTTCCTGCCCGTCGAGCGCGATCCGGCGGGGCAGGTGGAGCAGTACGCGCCGCTCTGCGAGGAGATCCTGCGCGCCAGCGAGGCGCGCCACGTCATCGGCTGCATCACGTCGTGGAGCCGCAAGGAAGTCATTCCGGTCCTCGAAAGGACCGGCGGGACGCTCTGGTACGCGTGTCCCTACGAGGGGTTCGAGTCGAACGACCACGTCGTCTACATGCACGCCTGCCCGAACCAGCATCTGGTGCCGCTGCTCGGTCACGTCGTGCCGCGCTTCGGCGCCGACGCGTTCCTCCTCGGCTCGAACTACATCTGGGGGTGGGAGACGAACCGCGTCGCCCGCGACCTCGTGGGCGATGCCGGCGGCCGGGTCCTGGGGGAGCGCTATCTGCCGCTCGGCGACACCGACGTTTCCCGGCTGATCGACGAGATCCGCGCGACGCGGCCGAATTTCGTCCTCAACCATCTGATCGGCCCGTCCTCCTACGCCTTCTTCGCCGCCTACGACCAACTGGCGCGCGAGGATCCGTATTTCGCCGCCGCCTCCTGCCCGATCCTGTCCTGCAACCTGACGGAGATCGAGTTGCCGGCGATCGGCCCGGCGGCCGAGGGCCACATCGCCGTCGGCCCCTATTTTCACGACCGGACCAGCCCCTTTCCCGACCAGGCGACGGCGGGCGTCGCCCTGCGTCCCTCGTCCTTCTTCGC
>DASYHY010000077.1:0-8738 GCA_036252795.1 Aurantimonas sp.
CTCTACCGGGCGCGCGGTCAGTCGGCTTCGCGCGATAGGCCCAAAGCCTGAGACGTTAGACCGGAGGGTAGTCTATGAAGTCCCAGTCCGCTCGCCGCACGATGATCCGCGCGGCCATGGCAGCTCCCTATCTTCAACGCGAAGAGGAGTACGAACTCGCCGTTCGCTGGAAGGAAAACCGCGATCAGGAAGCGCTTCACAAGATTACCCAGGCGCATATGCGCCTCGTCATCTCGATGGCTTCGAAGTTCCGACATTTCGGCCTCGCCATGAACGACCTGATCCAGGAAGGCCATGTCGGTCTCCTGGAGGCGGCAGCCCGGTTCGAGCCGGAACGCGAGGTCCGCTTCTCCACCTACGCGACATGGTGGATCCGCGCCTCGATCCAGGACTACATCCTCCGCAACTGGTCGATCGTCCGCGGCGGCACCTCTTCGGCGCAGAAGGCGCTGTTCTTCAACCTCCGCCGCCTCCGCGCCCGCCTCAGCCAAGGCGCCGACAGCCTCTCCGGCACCGAGATGTACCGCGAGATCGCCACCGCGCTGAAGGTTTCCGAAGGCGATGTCGCGCTGATGGACTCCCGCCTGTCCGGCCCGGATTCCTCGCTCAACGCGCCGCTGATAGAGGATGAATCCGGCAGCGCCGACCGCCAGGATTTCCTCGTCGCCAACGATCCTCTCCCCGACGAGATGGTCTCCACCTCGATCGACGACGAGCGCCGGGTCACGTGGTTGACCAGCGCCCTCGACGTCCTCTCCGAGCGCGAGTTGAAGATCATCCGCGAGCGCCGCCTGCAGGACGACGGCGCGACGCTGGAGGCGCTCGGCACCAAGCTCGGCATCTCCAAGGAGCGCGTCCGGCAGATCGAGACGCGCGCGCTGGAGAAGCTGAAGGCCGCGCTGCTCGAGACCAACGCCGACCAGGCCGCCTACGTAAGCTGAGCAGACCCGAACGATCCGACACAACAACGACAGGCCGCCGCGTGCGGCCTTTCGTTTGCGCTGGTCACCGGACGCCCGGAATGCCGCCGTGCGGGAATCCGCCGATGCTGTCCGCGAGGCTATTCGGCGACGATCTTGTAGCGCATGCCGGGGCGGACCGCGTCGTTGCGGTCGAGGTCGTTGAGCAGCCGGAACATGTCCGCCTTTCGGTCGACGCCTACCATGCGGTTCGCCATCGACGTGGCGGTGTCGCCGGCGCCCGCTGTCACGATGCGGACCCGGAGCGGCTTCAGCGCCGCCTTCTCGGCCGGGCTGAGGACCCGGAACGAATTCGCCACCCGTTCCGCGATCGTCCCCACCGAGCCCGATTCCCGCACAGGCACCGCCGTCAGGAAGCGATACACCTGGCCACCGACCCGGATCACCGTCACGTCGAACGCGTATTCGCCGCCCTGCGCGCGTGCCGACACCGCGTCCAGCGTACCGATCCGGCGTTGCCGGATGCTGGCGCGGTCGAGGCCGCCGATCCAGCCGCTGTTGACGTAGTCGACGAGGCTCGTCGTGGTCGGCAGCGCGACGCCGTCGAAGCGGAGCGCCATGTCGTTGGGCCCTGTCGCGAGCACCGCTTCGGCGGTGTTGTCGATGACGAAGCCTTCCGGCGCCGCGAAGGTGATGCTCAGACCGGGATGATAGAAGCGGTTCTCTCGCACGTAGCCTTCGGCCGCCGAGTCGCCGAACAGCATCCCGTCGATGCCGTTGAGGTAGCGGTCGCGTTCCGTGGCGCCCTCGCCTTCTGCTTCCGCCTCGCGTGCATGCTGCTCGGCCAGCTGGATACGCTGCGGCGCCGACGGATGCGAGGCGAGGAAATCGAGGTTGGGATCGCCAGCCTGGAAAGCGTTGCGGAACTGCGAGAAGGAATCCATCGCCTTGAGGAAACGCGCTGCGGCGAACGGGTCGTACCCCGCCCGGGCGATGTGCTTGATCCCCAGGATGTCCGCCTGCAGCTCCTGCTGCCGCGAGAACTGCGCCAGGCTCAGCTTGCCCCGCGCCAACGCGATCTGGCCCGCCTGGCCGCTGGAAAGTACCTCGCTGACCACCCGGCTGGCGATCTCGGCCGCCTGCTCCCGCTGCTGGCGCTCGATGCCATGATTGGCTGTCACATGCCCCATCTCGTGGCCGATCACCGCCGCGACCTCGGCGGAATCGTTGGCCAGCGCCAAGAGGCCGCGCGTGATGTAGACGTAGCCGCCGGGCAGCGCGAAGGCATTGACGTTGGGCGAGTTGAGGATGGTGATCCGGTAGGCGCGGTTCGGATCGGCGGTCGCGGCCTGCAGACGCCCGACGATCGTGGCCAGCATCCGCTCCAGCTTCGGGTCGGAATAGGCGCCGCCATAGGCGGAGAGGATCTTCGGATGCTGCGAGCGGCCGATGGCCGACTGCGGGTCGCTGGCCTGCGCGGTCTCGAACGTGATCGGCTGGCGCGCCGCGGCATAGCCGGTCCGGACGCTGCCGTCGACCTGGCTCGACAGATCGAGTCCGTCCTCCAGCGTGGTGCAGGCACTGGCAGTCAGAAGCGCCACGACGGCCGTGCCCGTGAACGCAGCACGAGCCCACCGTGTCACGGCACTGGCCTTGGAACTCATTTCCATCGCTGCGATTTGCCGCCCCCGCCGGATGGCCGCGGAAGTACATCCCCCGCCGCTACTGAACAGCTGTAACCGAATCGCTTCGCAGCGCGGAAGAGACGATCCGCAACACACACGGCGAAATGATTCCGATGAAGCCCCTCGTTGATGCCGTTGCGATGACAGAGAATTTCGCCCGAATTGCGTCAGGACGCCTGAGTGGCGGTGCCGAGATAGGCCGCAACGCGCGGATCGCCCTGCCCCGTCAGCACGGCGCGGGTCGGCCCGATGGCGATGATCTCGCCCGCTTCCAGAAACGCCACCCGGTCGGCATGGTCCGCCGCGTCGTCGGGGTGATGCGTCACCATCACGACGGTCGCCGGCCCGCCCCGGCGCTCCGCCCGCAGGCGCCGGAGCAGCGCCAGCATCTCCTGGCGCAGCGCGGGACCGAGCGCGGCGAAGGGCTCGTCCAAAAGCAGCAGCGGCCGGTCGCGCAGGAAGGCCCGCGCCAGGGCAACGCGCTGGCGCTCGCCGCCGGACATCTCCGCCGGACGACGCTTCTGGAAGTCGGACAGGCCGACGGCATCGAGCGCGGCGCCGACGCGGGCCCGGTCCTCGCGCGACACCCGCAAGCCGGGTGCGATGCCGAGAGCGACGTTGCGGAAGACGTCGAGATACGGAAACAGGTTGTTTTCCTGGAACAGGATGCTCAGCGGGCGCTCCGCCGGCGGCAGCGCTGTGACGTCGCGGCCGGCCATCGTCACGCGTCCGCCGACCGGTACGGCGAAGCCCGCGGCAAGGTCGAGCAGAGTCGACTTTCCGGCGCCGCTCGGCCCGATCACCGCCAGCCATTCACCTTGCTCGACGGCAAGGTCGAACCGCATCCGCATCGCCTCGTAGGTGAAGCGGACGTCGTCGAGGACGAGGGCGGCCGCGCTGCTCATGGGCGGCGCCCGGCGCGCGGCGAGGCGGCGATGCCGCGCTCGGCGACCAGCATGAGTCCGAGGCAGAGAATGCCGAGAATGAGCGCCAGGCCGGCGGCATCGCTGGTCCGGTAGCTGCCCATGCGCTGCAGAAGGAGGTAAGGCAGGGTGACGAAGTCCTGGTTGCCGAAGAGCGCGACCGCGCCGAGGTCGCCGAAAGAGATCGCCAGCGCGAAGGCGAAGGCGAGGCCGAGCGGTGCCCGCATCGCCGGACCGTCGACGTAGCGAAGGCGCGCGAGTCCGGCAAGGCCGAGACTGTCGGCAAGCCGCCCGCTCTCGTCGTGGGCAGCGGCCAGCGCCGGCCCGAGGATCCGCACCGCGAACGGCACCGCCATCGCCGCATTGGTCGCGACGACCACGTAGGGAGCCGCCGCGAAGACGTCCGTGACCTGTCGGAGCGCCAGGAACCAGCCCGCCCCCACGACGACGGGCGAGACGACGAGGACGAGGCTGGCGGCCAGTTCCAGCCCCCTCGCTGCCCGCCGCCGCGCCCCGCTTAGCGCCTGGATCGCCAGCACCACGAGGCAGGAGACCACCAGCGACAGGCTGGCTGCGGCGAAGGCGACGGCGAGGCTGGTGCCGGCTGCCCGCCGGACCGCCGGATCGGCGAGAAGCCCGCCGAGATCGGCCGCGAGCCCGCGCACGGCGATGGCGACGAAGGGCGACAGCACGAAGGCGATGCCGAGGACGAGGACGGCGCCGATGGCGATCGAACCCGGCAGGCTGCGCCGGTCGTAGCGCCGCGCCCGTCCGCCGAGGCCGAAGCCGGCGGCGACGTCGCCGCCAAGCCGCGTCGCCAGCGCCAGGATCCCCGCCGTCAGGCCGATCTGCAGCAGCGACAGCGCGATGGCGCGGCCGGGATCGAAATCGTAGCGCAGCGCCTGGTAGATCGCGACTTCCAGCGTCGTCGCGCTCGGCCCGCCGCCGAGGACTAGAACCAGCGTGAAGCTGGTGACGCAGAGCATGAGGATCAGGCTCGCCGCCGCCGGCAGCATGCTGCGGATCGCCGGCCACTCGATCAGCCGGAAGGTCGCGAGCGGCGTCAATGCCAGCTGCCCCGCGAGCTTCCAGCTCTCGGCCGGCACCCGGTCGAGCGCGGCGACCATCAGCCGCGCCGCCAGCGGCAGGTTGAAGAAGACGTGCGCGATCAGGATGCCGGGAAGGCCGTAGAGATCGAGGCGCGGCAGGCCGAGCGCCGCCATCGCGCCCGACAGGACGCCGTTGCGTCCCCAGATCGCGATGATCGCCAGCGCCCCGACCAGAACCGGCAGCGCCTGCGGCAGCAGGAACAGCCGCAGGACCATGTCGCGGCCGATGAATCGCGCCCGGTGGAGCGCCACCGCCAGCGGCACGGCGCCCGCCACGGACAGGAGCGTCGACAGCAGCGCCTGCTCCAGCGTGAACAGCACCACGCCGTGGAGATAGGTGTCGCGGAGGAGCGCCCCGACATCCGGCGCGGCGCCCGTCGCGAGGAACAGGACGAGGAAGCCGCCGCCGAGATAGAGCGCCAGCAGCCCCGCCGCGGCGAGCCCCAGCACGATGCGCGTCCGATGGTCGGCGGCGCCGGTCACGCGGCGCGCCCGGAGGCGAGTACCACCCGCCGGGTCAGCGGCCGAGCGCTTCCAGCCATTCCTGCGTCCAGGCCCGCCGGTTGGCTGCCACGGTGTCCGGGTCGACGAAGACCGGATTCGTCACGTCGACCAGGCGGCCGAACTCCGGCGGGAGATCGATCCCCTCGATCACCGGCAGCGTCCAGTTGGTGGTGGGAACGATCGACTGGAACTCCGGCGTCAGCATGAAGGCGAGGAAGCGTCGCGCCAGTTCCGGCTGGTCGGTATTCGCCAGCATCCCGGCCACCTCGATCTGCAGATAGTGGCCTTCCGAAAAGGCCGCCGCCTGGTAGCGCTCGCTGCCTTCCTCGATCATGTGATAGGCCGGCGACGTCGTATAGCTGAGCACGATCGGCACCTCGCCCTGGGTGAACAGGCCGTAGGCCTCGCTCCAGCCGGGCGTGACGGTCAGGATGCGCTCCGACAGCTGCCTCCACTTCTCCTGCGCCTCGTCGCCATAGACAGCCTTCATCCACAAGAGCAGGCCGAGCCCCGGCGTCGAGGTCCGCGCGTCCTCGATGGCGATCTTCTGCTCCGGGTCGCCGCTGACCAGTTCCTCGAGGCTCGCCGGCGGATCGGCGATGGTCTCGGTGTCGTAGACGAAGGCGAGATAGGAATAGTCGAACGGTACGAAGACCGGATCGGAGAAGCCGGTCGGGACCGAAAGCGCCGAGAGGTCGACGCCGCTCTCGGCGAACAGGCCGGTAGCCTTGGCTTCCGGGACGAGGTCCGAGGTGAGGCCGAGCGCGATGTCGGCATCGCTGGAGCCGCCCTCGAGCTTCAGCCGGTTGAGGATCGCGACCCCGTCGTCGAGGCCGACGAACTGCAGGTCGCATTCGCAGACGGCCTCGAAAGCCGCCTCGATCTTCGGGCCGGGGCCCCATTCCGGCGTGAAGCTCTCATAGGTGTAGACGGTGAGAACCGGCTTTTCGGCCTGCGCCAGCGCCGGGCCGCCGGCCATGGACAGGCAGGCGGCGGCCAGTAGCGGCGCCGACAGTGAACGAGAGCGACGAAGACGATGGTGCATGCGGGGCCTCCCGAGGGCGGCTGGTTGCGCAGCTGCGGCGGGAAGCGCCGACGCCCGCAAACCCTCCGCCGGACGATCTGTTAACGTTCAAACCGGAAAAGTTGATGGTTCGACCAGTGCCAACCACACTCATAGTGTTCTCACACAGGACGCAAACCCCTGGAACGGCGAGACCTCGGAAAAACCGGACATCTCCCTCTGTTTCCCACGCTTTTCACCTGCATCGAACGCTCTCGGCAGATTCCCGTCCCGATTCACCCGGAAACAATCTCACCACCTTCGCGCTTCGCTTGCACCACCGGTCGAGCGCAGCGTCATGCCGAGCGGCGTACCGACACAGGCGGTGGCCGATTTGCTGGCAAGGCAGGGGAGAGACTCCAAGACGTCTCGAACCGGGCTAGCGAACGGTCTCCACGTCAGCGGTAAGCAGGTATCCCACGCCGCGTTCCGTCTTGATGAGCCTCGGATTGCTCGGGTCGCTCTCCAGCTTGCGCCGAAGCCGCAGGATCAGGACGTCGATGCTGCGATCGAATACTTCTTCGTCGTGCATCCGGGTCGCAGCGATCAGCTGTTCCCGGCTCAGTATCTGCTGCGGCGAGCGCAGAAACGCGGTCAGCAGGTTGAACTCGCCCACCGTGAGTTTCACCAGCTTCTGGTCCGGCGAGGTCAGGCGCCGCATCCGGACGCTCAGCTCGAAGCCGGCAAACCTGTAGCGAATTCGCTGCTGGAAGTCGCGCGAGCGCCCCTCGGAACGTTCGGAGCGACGCAGAACCGCTCTCGCCCGCGCCATCAGTTCCCTCAGGCTGAAGGGCTTCGTCACGTAGTCGTCAGCGCCGAGTTCGAGCGCGACCACCCGGTCCGGCTCGTCCCTTCGCTGCCCCGTGATGACGATGACCGGCACCTGGCTGTCGGCAGATATGCCCCGCATCAGATCGAGCCCGTTCTCCTTTGCGAGTTGCAGGTCGAGGATGATGAGGTCGGCGGGACGCGCGCTCAGGACGCGCTTCAGCGACGCTCCATCCGGAGCGGTGCTTACCTCGTAGCCGTGATTGTTGAAGTAGGTGCCGACCAGGTCCCGCATCGCAGGATCGTCATCGACGACGAGAATGTGTCTGCCGCTCATGCCGTTGACCTTTGCTGGATGCCTGCTTCCACCGCTCCCGTCCGCCCGGATGCCGGCTGGGGTTCGGCTGGCGTCTTTTTCTGAATGTGACGGGCGAGCGCCATGGCCAATGCTTCCATGCGCAGCGGCTTCTCGAGCTCCTCGCCAGAGGAATCGCACCAGCCGCGCTCGTCGGCGGCCGAGCCGCGTTCCGCGATCAGGAGTACCGGCAGTTCCGCCCGCAGGCGCTGCCTCAAATCCTGCCAGCCTGATCCGATGACCGATTCGTCTACCACCGCGAGATCGAAGCGATCCGCGCTCTGCGCCAGAGCGTTCAACGCAGCGTCCGTCTCTCGGAATCCCACCGCCTCGTAACCCAGATGCGCCAGCATCTCCTCGAGAAGCATGCGGCGCTGTTCGTCGGGATCGATGACGAGGAGCGTCTCGCCGCTGCCCCTGGGAACCTGCCGTCCAAGTGCCGCAGCATCTTCCTCCTCGACGGGCAGGAGGTCGCTGCAGGTGGGCTACGTAGGCACATAATATCAGTGCCATGCAGTAAAGGACGACTCGGAAGATCGCAGCCCGTTGCGAGGCTTCGGCGTGCATCTCCAGGTAACGCGCCTGGTAGCGCTGCACGAGGCCGGCGATCGGCACCAGTTGGAGCTCCGCGGCGATCTCGTCGACCAAGGGAAGCGTGCTGGCCAGAACGCGGCCATGGATGATCAGCGTGCGCGTAAGCGGCCCGCGGAAGTCGCTGATGTAAGGGAATTGGAGCCGGTTCAGCGCCAGGTTGAGCCCGCCCTCGTTCTCTTCGCTCGGCTCCCGCGTGAAGCGGGATACGGAACCGGCGACGGCCGTCAGGCGTGTGTGGGCTTCGCCGCTTCTCACCGGAATGGTGTCCTTCAGCATCTCCAGGGCGTCGTTGAAGATGATCTGCGAATTTTGCATGATAGCGTTCTTCGACTTGAAACGTTCTATCAACTCATCCGCGCGATCCATGGCCGCGTCCAATTCCCTCCCGACCTGATCCAGTTGCGGATCCGTACGGCGCAGGTCGTGAGGCACCCGGCTGGAAGCTTGCCGCGTTGCTGCAAGGTTGCGGACCAGAGGGTCGTAGTTGCGCAGTATCGAACTGCGTGCCTGAAGCACGTCGCGTTGCAGTGCGGCGTTGCTCATGTCGATCGACCGGAATGCCTCCAGGGTGCTTTGATGCTGATCGTCGTCGGGAGCCATGCTCAGAAGGAACAAGGTCGTGAGGATGGCGAGCACCCCCGCCGTGGCGGCGAAGAAGAGCGGCAGCCGGCTCAATATCGCTTGTCCCGGCGCGTACGGCTGAGATCGGCGTCACTGACGCCGCTGAGGGTCGCGAGAAACTTCGTGATCGAGGCGATGTCGCTTTGGGGTAGCCGCCGGCCGAGCTGGCTTGCAGCCATTTCGGCAACGGCCTCGT
>DASYHY010000078.1:0-24274 GCA_036252795.1 Aurantimonas sp.
CGGCGGCCGGATCAGGCAGGCGTCAGTGGCCGGCGTGGCCAGCATCATGGGGTTCGACGTCGACGGCGATGTCCTCGGCCGGCACGCTCGAATGATCCATCGTGGAATGATCCGGCTCGGGCGCACCCATCGCCTCGACCGCAAGCTCGACCGCGATCGTTCCGGCCGTCTCGAAGACCAGCGTCAGCGGCACGCGCGCGCCGTCCTGCAGCGGCTCGACCGGATCGATCAGCATGAAGTGATAGCCGCCGGGCGCGAGGGTGACGGTCTCGCCCGCCGGAATCTCGAGGCCATCCGGCAGCTGGCGCATCCGCATGACGCCGTCGGTGATCTCGCTCGAATGCAGTTCGACCGCACCTGCCGCGGACGACGAGCCTCCGACCAGGCGGTCAGCATTTTCGCCATTGTTCTCGATGGACAGGAAGGCGCCGGCGACCCTTGCCTGCGGCGGCGTCGCGCGCGCCCAAGGATGCCCGATGTGGATGTCGGCGAGCTGATAGTCGTGGGCAGAAGCTGTGGTGGCTGCGGCGGCCGTCAGGGCAGCGCCGACGAGCAGCGACTTGAAGAGGGACATGACAATTCTCCAGATGAACGGGGATCGCGGGCCCGCCACGTCGCGGCCAGCCCGTTGATGCTGTCAGATGGAGAAGGCTGGCGGCCCCGTGGGATCGGGGGCGAGGGCAACGGTCGGCGATATCCTGTCGGTATCCTGATCGACGGGCAGATCCGGTCCGGCACCCGCGACCAGCGAGAACGCCGCACCGAGATCCTGTTCCGGGGCCAGTTCCGCCAGGACGGCGGCGCCCGCCGAACAGGCGATCCCGCAGGGACAATCGAGGCAGATGCCGGAGGAGTCACGATGCGGCGCCGGCGCATCCGCCTCGGACTGCAGGCCGTGACAGATGGCAGGCGACGCGGCGGCGACAGTCATGCCGCAGGTTATGCTGGAGAAGAATGCCTGCAGCACCAAGAACTGGATGGCCAGCACGAGAGCGCCCGCTCCCGCCACCCTGTCTCCCAAGATCTGCCTGAATACCCGCATGACCCGATCTAGCCGGAAAAGGCGGCCGTGTCATCTCGGCCGGAGGCGGAGCAGACGACTCCTCCCGACTGGGCATCGCGCCATCTCCTGTCGGGACCGGCTCGCCTTGCGGGACGCTTCCCGAACGAACTTTTCGGCATGGCGGCGGTAGCTTTGACAGGCATCGCAGCTATATCGAAATCGTGGCGTAGGCGCCCGTCGAGGGCAGGGCAGGCTCAGGCGATCGTGTGCGCGTTCCCAACGATCGAAGGGCCCGCACGCCGCCGATGCTCGAATCGCTCTATGTCATTGTACTTGTTTCGGCAGTCCTGATTCTGCTGGCAGCGTTTTCGAGCCTCCTCGCCTTTCGCTTCGGCGCTCCCCTGCTGCTTCTGTTCCTGTCGATCGGCCTCCTTGCCGGCGTCGACGGAATCGGCATCGCCTTCGACAATGCTCCGCTGGCCTATTTCGTGGGGTCGCTGGCGCTGGCGGTCATCCTGTTCGACTCCGGTTTCGGCACCTCGCTTCAATCCTTCCGTCAGGCGGCTGTGCCAGCCATCGTCCTGGCGACGCTCGGCGTTCTGCTCACGGCCGTGTTGTTCGGCCTGGCCGCGTCGTGGCTGCTCGGCCTCTCGCTCGTGGAAGGCATGCTGCTCGGCGCGATCGTCGGGTCGACCGACGCGGCTGCGGTGTTCTTCCTGCTCCGCGTCGGCGGGATCGCCATCCGCGAGCGCGTCCGCTCGCTGCTCGAGATCGAGTCGGGGACCAACGATCCGATGGCGATCTTCCTCACCATCGCCCTGGTGGAGCTTCTCGCCGGCCGCCAGGGGCTGGAAGAGCTGGGAACCGAAGTCCTTCTGGGCTTCCTGCAGCAGATGGGGCTGGGCATCATCTTCGGCTTCGCCGGTGGCTGGCTGATCCGCATGCTGGTGGAAAGGCTGGCGATCGACCGGGGCCTTCTGCCGGTCTTCACGCTGGCTCTGGCCCTCCTGGTGTTCGGCGTCGCGGGAGCCGTCGGGGGATCGGGCTTCCTCGCGGTCTATGTCGCCGGGCTCTATGCGGCCAACAGCGGCCTGCGCAACGCCGCCAGCCTCAAGCGCTTTCAGGACGGCCTGACCTGGCTTTCCCAGATCGTCATGTTCCTGATCCTCGGTCTGCTGGCGACGCCATCGCAGTTCGGCGAAATCCTGCTGCCGGCGGTGGCGCTCGCCGCGTTCCTGATTTTCGCCGCCCGCCCGCTTGCCGTCTGGCTGTGCCTGCTGCCATTCGATTTCCAGCGGCGCGAGACCGCTTTCGTCTCCTGGGTCGGCCTGCGCGGCGCCGTGTCGATACTCCTCGCCATCGTGCCGCTGCTGGGCGGCCTCGACGACGCGCGACTGTTCTTCAACACGGCCTTCATCATCGTCCTCGCCTCGCTGCTCGTGCAGGGCTGGACCATCGACACTCTGGCAAGGCGGCTGGGCCTCGTCGTACCGCCCCGGATCGGGCCGATCGAGAAGGTCGAGCTGGAGCTACCGGGCACCGCCAACCACGAACTCCTGTCCTATCGCGTGGTCGCCGACAGCCCCGTCGCCCGGGGCGAACGGGTTCCCCGCTGGGCGCGCCCGTCGCTGGTGGTCCGGGACGGGGTCTCGATGCGCTACCAGTATGCGGGGCGGCTGCGCGCCGGAGACTACGTCTACCTGTTCATCTCGCCGCGCTATCCTCGGCTGCTCGACCGCCTGTTCGCCAGTCCGGCCCCGGTCGGCGCGGACGACGCGGAGTTCTTCGGCGAGTTCTCGATCGATCCTGCCTCGCCGGCACAGGGCCTCGTCACCGCCTATGGGGTCAAGCTCTCCGCCGACGAGATGGCGCTCAGCATCTCCGACATGATGATCTCCCGGCTCGGCGGGCGGGCCGAGTACGGCGACCGCGTCCCCGTGCGCCCGATCGAGCTGATCGTGCGGGAGACCGGGCTCGACGGCGCCGTGGTCGCCGCCGGCCTGTCACTGGACCCCGAATCCGGACGCGGCAGCAATATCCCCCTGTTCCTCAATCTGCGGGAGATCCTCAGGCTGGGCCGACGGCTGGTCATGCCCAAGCCTGGCGACCAGCCGTAGGATCGCCACTGCCGCCGACTTTGCTCGAAGGCGATTGCCCTGGCTCGACCACTCGCGCTACATCGCGCGGGGCGCGAGGAGGAATGGCATGACGAGATTCAAGACGCTCGACGACCTGGACGTTTCCGGCAAGCGCATCCTGCTGCGGGTCGACCTCAACGTTCCCATGCAGGACGGCGAGGTCCGCGACAGGACGCGCATCGAACGCATCCTGCCGACCATCCGGGAACTTGCCGGGAAGGGCGGGCGTATCATTCTCCTCGCTCATTTCGGACGCCCGAAGGGCAAGCCCGACCCGGCGATGTCGCTGGAGCCGCTTGCGGCGGTACTGTCCGACATGCTCGGCCAGCCGGTCGGCTTCTCCGACGACTGTGTCGGACCGATCGCCGACGGCATCGTCCGTGCGCTGGAGGATGGCAATGTCGTGCTGCTCGAGAACACCCGCTTCCATGCCGGCGAGGAAGCGAACGACGAGGAGTTCGTCACGCAGCTCGCCGCCCTCGGCGACGTCTACGTGAACGACGCCTTCTCCGCCGCGCACCGCGCCCACGCCTCGACGGAGGGCCTGGCGCGGCATCTGCCGTCCTATGCCGGCCGCACCATGCAGGCGGAACTCGAGGCGCTGGAAAAGGGCCTTGGCGATCCGGAGCGCCCGGTCGTGGCGGTGGTGGGCGGGGCGAAGGTGTCGACCAAGATCGATCTCCTGCAGAACCTCGTCGGTCGCGTCGACGCGCTGGTCATCGGCGGCGGCATGGCCAACACCTTCCTGGCGGCCGAGGGCAAGGCAGTCGGCAAGTCGCTCTGCGAGCACGACCTGGCGGACACGGCCCACCGGATTCTCGCCGCGGCGCAGGCATCCGGCTGCGCCATCGTGCTGCCGGTCGACGCGGTCGTCGCCCGCGAGTTCAAGGCCGGCGCGGCCAGCGACACCGTGTCCGTGGACGACGTACCCGAAGATGCGATGATCCTCGACGCCGGGCCGCAATCGGTCGCGGCGGTCTCTGCCTGGCTCGACAAGGCGAAGACGCTGGTCTGGAACGGGCCGCTCGGCGCCTTCGAGATCCGGCCCTTCGACGAGGCGACCATGGCGGCGGCACGCCACGCGGCGGAACTGACGAAATCCGGCCAGCTCGTCTCGGTCGCCGGCGGCGGCGACACGGTGGCGGCGCTGAACCAGGCGGGCGTCGCGGACGACTTCACCTACGTATCCACGGCCGGTGGCGCGTTTCTCGAATGGATGGAGGGCAAGCCTCTCCCGGGCGTGGAAGTCCTGAAGGCCTGATGTCGCCCGAAACATCCTTCTCCGGCGGACCGGCAAGCTGGGACGAACTCGACCCCGGCGGGCTGGCCGCATCGTTCAAGACCGGCCTGATTTCCTGGCTGCTCCTGCCGGTCTATGTCTGGCAGGGCCTCGCCACGCGGCGCCGGATCGACCGACTGCTGCCGCCGGTCGGCCCGCGCACGGGCTGCGTCGGCGCCGCAACGAAGGACGAAGCCGCGATCAGGCTGCTGGTTCTCGGCGATTCCTCGGCGGCCGGCATCGGGGTCGACCGGATGGAGGACAGCCTCGCGCCCAAGCTCGCCGAACGCCTCTACGCGCTGAGCGGCCTGCCAGTCTCCTGGCGCACCGCCGGCGCCAACTCGGCCGTGTCGGCGGAGGTGCGCGACCATGTCGTGCCGAACCTGGCTCCCGACCCCTTCACCCACATCGTCCTGATGATGGGAACCAACGACGCCAAGAACTGGCATGGCGCCCGCAAGTTCAAGAAGGCCTTCGGCAGCCTGCTTTATGCGCTCCGCGCGAAATGGCCGGAAGCCAGGATCGTCTGGTCGCCGCCGGTCGATCTGAAGCGCGTGCCGGCCTTGCCACCGGCCCTCGCCTACGTGCTGGAACTGCGCGCCCGGATCATCCGGCAGCGCGGCGCGCAGCTGTGCGCCGAGCGCGGCGTCGTCGTCTCCACCACGCTGCCGCGCGTGGAGCCCGCAGGGTTCGGGCCCGATGGCTTCCATGCCTCCGTCGCCGGCTATGCCTACTATGCCGGGCACCTGGTGAACTACGTCCTGGGCGACCGGGCGCCAAGCCACGCGGCGCAAGAAGCGACGATCGAGGGCTGAGCGGCCTTCAGGCAGTGTGGACCGGACGTTCGGTCCCCACCTTGGAGCCAGGCGAACGCCGCGTCGGGAGCGCTGTGCCCGCCTCCGCGTCCCCGCCCTCTGCGGCCTCGGACAGCCGGCGGACGACGAGGGTCACGCGCAGCCCTTCAGGCGCCATCTCCCGCCGCAATGTCGCTTCCAGGCGCTGGGCCATGGCGTCGAGAACCTGCGACCCGACGCCCGCCGCTCCCGTCTCGACGCCATCGCCGTCCCCGACAGGCTCGTTCGGCCGCTCTTCCCAGATCATCTCGACCGGGCCGTGGGCAAGTCGCCGCCATGTGACCGCCAGCGTTCCGCCGGAGGCGCGCAACGCGCCGTATTTCGCCGCGTTGGTCGCCAGCTCGTACAGGATGAGCCCCATCGGCGTGACGTCGGCGGCGCAGATCGTCACCGGCTCGCCCTGAACGCTGAGCTGAAGACCTTCGAGGCCCGAGTACGGTTCGAGGACGCTTCCCACCATTGCCGCAAGCGTTCCCTCCTCGGCTGCCTTGGTACTCGCATGGGCGCGTGCCAGCGCGTTGATCCGGCCCCGCGCCGCCGTCGCGACCTCCTGTGGCGTCTTGGCGTTGCGTGCTGCGAGCGCCACGAGGGAGGAGACGATGGCAAAAAGGTTCTTGACCCGGTGGTCGAGCTCGTTTGCCAGCATGTTGCTGTTCGCGTTGGCGTTCTCCAGCTCGCGATTGGCGGCTGCCAGTTCCCTCGTCCGCTCCTCGACGCGCCGTTCCAGCGCCCGCCCCGCCTCCCGCAACTCCCCCGTGAGCGCCAGGTTCTCGCGGCGGCGATCCCGCAACCAGCTGGTGGCCCGTCGCATGGCCTGACGGGTTTCCGCCAGCTCTCTCGTGCGCATCGGCGGCAGCGGCACGTCGTCGTAGCTGCCCTCGGAAATCTTGACCGCCTGCGCCGCCAGCGCCTGTATCGGCTTCGTAACCGCCCGCGCGAGGAGCACGCCGATCACCGCGGTCGCCACGGCGACGGCGACGAGCACCGCCAGCGCGATATTGCGGACCCGGTAGATCGGCCCGAGAATGTCGCTCTCCGGCAAGGTGGTCACGACCACCCACGGCGTCCGGGACGCCGCCAGGCGCCGAACGGCGCCGCGCCAGCTCTCGCCGCCGGCGGTGAAGCGCGTCAGCCGCGTCTCCCCCGGCTGCAGGCTCGCCAGCCCGCCCGGAAGGCTTGCCACCGCCTCCGCCAGCGCCGGATCGCTCAGTTCCGTGATCTTGGCGAAACGCTGGGTCGCGCGGTCACCACCGGCCGTCACCAAAGTTGGCTGGGGATGGGCGATCACGTCGCCGGGTTGCGCGACGATCGCGGCGGAGCCGCGCTCTCCGACTTCCAGGCCGCGCAGGAAACCGGATAGGGCGTCGATTTCGATGTCGATGCCCACGGCTCCGCTGATGCCGAGACGCGCATCGGCCCGCACGGCCTTGGCGACCGTGATCCCCGGCCGCTGCGAGGAAAAGAAGATGTAGGGGTCGGTCCAGACGACGTCGCGACCGGCATTGGCCTTCACGTACCAGGGACGGGTGCGCGGATCGTAAGGGTCGGCGTCGTCGCGCTGGCGCGACACCAGCCGGAACTCATTGTCGAAGTAGAGGAGTTCGACCGAGCGTGTCGGTGAGGTGTCGATGCGCTTGCTGCGATACGCCGCTCCTTCGACCGTGTCGTCGCGGCTGACATAGACGAAGGAACCGTCGGCCGCGCCGTAGAATATCCCGGCGAAATCGGTGCGCGATCGCAGCACCTCGTAGAAGTAGCGCTCCAGTGCCAGGCGGTCGGCCGTGCCCAGCACGGCACTTTCGGCGAGGCGCTGCGAGAGGGCCGCCGCGTCGTCGGCAGGGTTGAGAAAGTTCTCGGTGAAGGTCATGGTGTCGCGGGCGACGCGCTCGGTCAGCTTTTCGGCATAGGCGAGCAGGACGTTTTGCGAAGCGACATAGGTGAGCGCCAGCACAGCCAGCAGCGCTGCGACCTGCAGCCCCACCAGCGCCGTCGTCAGCACCGTTCTAAACGACCACATCCTGGCTATCCCTGCCCCAGTGGAAGGGCGTGATCGACTTTGCCGGAAGGCGCGATGTTCCACAACCCGGCCGCTTCCAGGAAGTTCCCCTGGGGCAAAAGAGGCGCTTAGGACAATCCTCCGGCGGCACGAATGGCTCCTGCCGGACCCGGCGATGGGCCGCGGCGGCTTCACAGACCGGCCCGGTTAGTCCAAAGCGGGGACCAGACTGAAAGGAGACCTGATGGCCAGACAACCGAACTTCAATTTCGAGCGGCAGGAACGCGATAAGGCGAAAGCGGCCAAGAAGGCGGCAAAGCTCGAGGCCAAGAGGGCTGCGAAGGCTCCCGAGCAGCCGGAAGCCGGCGCCGACTCGCAACCGGACGATCCGGCGGCACCGCCGCGCGACTGAACCGCAGCGGCGGCCTCGGCAGCCTTGCCGGGAGCCCGCCGGCTGCCACACCTTCGTCAGGCTGAGATGGCAGTCTTTCCTTGGAAGGGAGAGATCCATGAGCGACGAATCCACCTTCATCGCACTGGGTACCGCGATCGGCATCGGCATCGGCGCCCTGCTCGGGGCGCTGGTCTTCGACAACATTCCGGTCGGGATCGCAATCGGCATCGCTTTGGGTGCTGGCCTCGGCAACGCCCTGGCGCGGCACCCTCGACGTTGACGCCAGCCGATCTTGGCTGCTGCCACGCACCGTCCGCCTGCCGCTACTCCGCCTCGTCCTCGTAGCCGACGAGGTGGAGCGGCCGGGCGCGCAACTGTCGCAGCTCGCACCAGCGGACCAGCGCCTCCTCCCGCCCGTGGGTCACCCAGACCTCCTGCGGTCCCAGTTCGTCGATCGTCTCGGTCAGCTCGTCCCAGTCGCAATGGTCCGAGATGATCAGCGGCAGCTCGACCCCCCGCTGGCGTGCGCGCTGGCGCACCCGCATCCAGCCGGAGGCGAAGCAGGATACGGGATCGGGAAACCGCCGCGCCCAACGGTCGGCGAAGGCCGAGGGCGGCCCGACGACGACCGCACCGGCGAAATCCGCCTTGGTTGCGCCCTCCCCGCTCTTGGGTCCGACCGTCGCCGCGCGCAGCTCGCCGAGATCGATCCCTTCCCCCTGGTAGAAGTCGCACAGCTTCTTCAGCGCCCCATGGATGTAGATCGGCCGGTCGTAGCCGGCATCGCGCAGATGCCGGATCACCCGCTGCGCCTTGCCCAGCGCATAGGCTCCGACGAGATGCGCCCGCTCCGGAAACTGCTGCAGCGAGGCGATCAGCTTGCCGACCTCGTCGGCGGTCTCGGGATGCCGGAACACCGGCAGCGCGAAGGTCGCTTCGGTGATGAACACGTCGCAGCGGACCGGCTCGAAGGGCAGGCATGTCGGGTCGGGCCGGCGCTTGTAGTCGCCGGAGGCGACGATAGTCAGGCCCTTGTGGCTGACCGCGATCTGGGCCGAGCCGAGGACATGGCCTGCCGGGTGGAAGCTGACGTCGACACCGTTGATCGCGAGCGTCTCCCCGAGCGCAGCCTCCTGCCGCTCGACGCAGAAGTCCTCGCCATAGCGCAGCGCCATGATCGCCAGGGTCTGCCGCGTCGCCAGCACCTTCTCGCTGCCCGGTCGGGCATGATCGGCATGGCCGTGGGTGACCAGCGCCCGCGGCACCGGCCGCACCGGGTCGATGTAGAAGTCTCCGGGCGGGCAGTAGAGGCCGGCCTCGGTCGGGCGCAGCAAATCGTCGGGGCGCATGGGTCCTCTGGCGGGGTTGATCTGCCAGCCTCCTAGCTAAGTCGGAATCTGCCGGCGACGATCCGCACCGGATTTCTTTTGCGCCGCAACAGACTATGATCGCGCCCGAGTCGCCTTGCATTCCACGGGACCCCGCTCATGCCGATCCTCGTCATCGAATCGTCTGTGGCGGTCTGAACCATGTCGAGACGTTTCGGCGCCTGGTCGGCAACCACCACGCACCATTCCCCGCTGGAGGATGCCCAGGGCATCCTCACCGGCGCGATCCTGACGGCGATGGGCTTGTCGATTCTGGCGCATCTTGGCCTCCTGACCGGCGGCACGGCCGGGCTGGCGCTGATCGTCTCCTATGCGACGGGCTGGAACGTCGGATTGGTGTTCTTCCTGGTGAACCTGCCCTTCTACGGTCTCGCCATCGGTCGCATGGGCTGGGCCTTCACGATCAAGACCTTCGTCGCGGTCGCGGTCCTGTCGGCGATGACGGCGCTGCAGCCGGACTATTTCACCCTCGGCACCGTGGATCCGCTGGTGGGGGCGATTCTCGGCGGTCTCCTGATCGGCTTCGGTCTGCTGGCCATGTTCCGCCACCGCGCCAGCCTCGGCGGCGTCGGCATCCTGGCGATCTACCTGCAGGAACGTTTCGGCTGGAAGGCAGGGCTGACGCAGCTGGCGATCGACCTGGCGATCCTGGCGCTGTCCTTTACCGTGGCGGAACCGGCCGCCATCGCCTACTCGGTGCTGGGCGCGCTCGTCCTCAACCTGTTCCTGGCGGTCAATCACCGCCCGGACCGCTACATCGCCGCCTGACGCCGCTCTCAGGCCGGGCGGCGTCCGGCGACGATGAGCTCGCGCTCGCGCGGCAGGAAGGGCGTTCCTTCCACGGGCCCGTTGCCCGTCTCGGCATCGAGACGCGCCGCGGCCTTCAGCATCGCCTCGCGCAGCCGGCACGCCATGCCCCAGCCGGCGACAGGATCCTCGGCCGACGCCAGGAACCACACCAGCATCCCGTCCGCGTCCTGGTCGATGACCTGGACCTTGGCGGAATCCTTCTCGATGACGTCGTCGGCCTCGTCCACGAACTGCTGGAACGCCTCGCGCAGCCGGTCGATGTCGGCGCGATGGTCGAGGCGCAGCTGGACGCTCTTGATCAGGCTGGCGTCCTGCTTCGTCCAGTTTTCGAAAGAGTTGGAGACCAGCTGAGATACCGGCACGATCAGCCGTCGATTGTCCCAGCTCTTCAGCTGCACATAGGTGAAGTTGATCTTCTCCACATAGCACCATTGGCCGTCATAGAGGACCGCATCACCGATGCGCGCGGTCTTGGCGAGAGCGATCTGCAGGCTCGCCATGATGTCGCCGAGGACGGACCGTGCCGCGAAGGCGAGGATCAGGCCGAGAACGCCGGCGGAGGCCAGCATCGAGAAACCGAGGGTCTCGAACGCGTTGATCTGGATGAGCACGAGCGCGGTGCCGAGGAGGAAGGCGATGACGATCGCTACGCGCCGCGCGGCGGAGATGTTGGTGTAGAGATTGCGCTGGTCGGCCGCCTCGGAATCGCTGAGTTCTTCCATGTTGCGGCGGACGACGCGATCAAGGATCGCGTCGACGATCCGGACCGCAATGAGGGCGAGCGCGATGATGAACAGCGCCGATTCCAGCGGTCGCAGTAGCGTGTTCACCGCACCCGAGAAGGTGAACAGCCACGTCTTCACCAGCGAGAACGTGCCGACGCAGACCATCAGCGCGACGGGCATCTGGATCGCGTCGACGATCCTCTCGGCGATCTGCGAAGGCTGCTTGCGCTTCGCCCTGTTCAGGCCCGCGTAGACCGCGGCCGCGGCACCGATGGCGAGCAGCAGGACGAGCGGCAGCGCGATGACCTCCCACCAGGCCAGCGTCCAGAAGGCACGGGCCTGCAGGAACTCGGGCAGCGCAAGCTCGAACCGCGTCGGTCCGAACTCCTCGTGCAGGGGCAGGATGTTGTCCACCGTCTGCTGCGAGAACACCCAGACCGGGTCCCCGTCCTGCGATTTGACGCGCGCGATACGGATCGACACGGGCCTGTCGGGCAGCTGGAGGATCGACAGGCGGATGTTGCGGCGAGGCTCGCCTGCCATGGGGTTCTCGCTGGCGACATTGGCTGCCAGCGCATCGGGTCGGTCCGGCAGATCGCCCCAGTCGATCCACATGGCGCCTTCGATCACCTCGTGCAGCCGCGCGGCAAGCGCCGGTCCCATCTCCGCCTGAACGGCCGGGTCGACCCCCGAGAGATCGAGCGTGTGCGCTGCCGTTTCCCAGTCTTCCCGCTCGGCAGCGAAGAGGAAGGTCTCCATCATCCCCTGCGGCGTGTCGCGATCGATATAGCTGTCTGCTTGTGGCAGACCCCGGTTCAGCGCCTCGATTTCCAGATAGCGCGGCGAGGGTCCGCTCTCCTGGGCACTCACGGCAAGCTGCGTGGACAGGAGAATGAGAAAGGCGGCAAGCCAGCGCATCGCAGGGAAGCTCCGTTGGCACTCGTCGGGAGCGGGTAGTTAGGGGCGCGCGGCGGCAGACCCACCCCGGTCGCGCGATGCGCCTGCCATTCCTGTTGTCGCCGGCCCGTTGACGGGCCTCGCGCGCCCGGCGCAAATGGCCTTCACATGGCCAACCGACGAACCCGACGATGTCATCGACGCTCTGGCTGACGGCCGTGGCCATGGTGGCATTCGCCGGCAACTCCCTGCTGGCGCGTCTGGCGCTCGTCGACGGGGCGATCGACGCGGCCGGGTTCACCGGCATCAGGCTGGCCTCCGGTGCGGCAGTCCTGGCGCTCATCGCCCTGGGAGCGCGGAAGCGGCAGGCAGGCGACCGTTTCGTCGGTGGCAGCTGGGTGTCCGCGACGGCCCTCTTCGTCTACGCGATCACCTTCTCGCTGGCCTATCTGAAGCTCGGGGCGGCCGTGGGCGCCCTTGTCCTCTTCACTGCGGTGCAGGCGACGATGATCGGATGGGGGCTCCTCCGGGGTGAGCGTCCGAGCCGCCGCGAAGCCGCAGGGCTCGCCGTCGCCTTTGCGGCATTCATCCTCTGGCTGGCCCCGGCAGTCACGCGGCCCGATCCGCTCGGGACGGTCCTGATGATCGCCTCCGGCGTCGCCTGGGGCGTCTATTCCCTGCGGGGCAAGGCGGCGGGCGATCCGGTGCGGGCGACGGCCGGCAATTTCATCCGCACCCTGCCGCTCGCCGTGCCGCTCGCCGCCGTTTCTCTCTGTCAGGACGGCGTCGGCGCAGAGGGGCTCGCCCTGGCGCTGGCCTCCGGCTGCGTCGCCTCGGCCCTCGGCTACATCGTCTGGTACCGGGCGCTGGCGGGCCTGACGGCGCTCGCGGCCGCCATCGTCCAGCTTTCCGTGCCGGTGATCGCCGCCTTCGGCGCCGTGCTGTTCCTCTCCGAGACGCTGAGCCTCGGCTTCATCGTCGCCGCGTCATCCGTTCTCGGCGGCATCGGTTTCGCGCTTTTCTCCCGGCAACGGTGACGGCAGCGGGAAGAATCGCCGCGCCGACCCTATCTCTGCGGCGTGACCGCCAAACCCGCCCTTCTGCCTGCCGGCCCCCTGCCCGAGCGCTTCCTCGACTGGTTCGCCAGCCATGGCTGGGCGCCACGCCCGCATCAGCTGGACCTGCTGCAGCGGGCCGAGGGCGGCGCTTCCGTGCTGCTGATCGCCCCGACCGGCGCGGGCAAGACGCTGGCAGGCTTCCTGCCGTCGCTGGTCGATCTCGACCGGCGCGGGCGGCCGAAGCCCGGCATGCGGCCGCGCGGCGTCCACACGCTCTACGTTTCGCCGCTCAAGGCGCTGGCGACCGACATCGCCCGCAACCTCGAGAGACCCGTCGCGGAGATCGGGCTGAAGCTGACCATGGAGACCCGCACCGGCGACACCTCGCAGGTCCGCCGCCAGCGCCAGAAGCTGAAGCCCCCGGACATCCTCCTGACGACGCCGGAGCAGCTGGCGTTGCTGATCGCCGGCAAGGATGCGCGGCAGTTCTTCTCCGACCTCAGATACGTGATCTTCGACGAGTTGCATTCGCTGGTGACGTCGAAGCGCGGGCACCTTTTGTCGCTGGGTCTGGCACGGCTGCGCGCGCTGCAGCCGGAGATCCAGACGATCGGCCTGTCGGCGACGGTGGCCGAACCCGACGATCTGCGGCAATGGCTGGTGCCGCAGGGGCGCAACGCCTCGCCGCTGTCGGACCTGATCACGGTCTCGGGCGGCGCACGGCCCGACATCAGCATCCTGACGTCCGAGGAGCGCGTGCCGTGGCGGGGGCATACCGCCCTCTACGCCATGCCGGAGATCTACGAGGCGATCCGCGCGCACAAGACGACGCTGCTCTTCGTCAACACGCGCTGGCAGGCCGAGCTGCTGTTCCAGGAGCTGTGGCGGATCAACGAGGAGACGCTGCCGATCGCGCTCCATCACGGCTCGCTGGACGTGGCGCAGCGCCGCAAGGTCGAGGCGGCGATGGCCGACAACCGGCTGCGCGCCGTCGTCGCCACGTCGACGCTCGATCTGGGCATCGACTGGGGCGATGTCGATCTCGTCGTGCATGTCGGCGCACCGAAGGGCGCCTCGCGCCTCGCCCAGCGGATCGGCCGCTCGAACCACCGCATGGACGAGCCGTCGAAAGCGATCCTGGTTCCCGCCAACCGCTTCGAGGTCATGGAGTGCCAGGCGGCGCTCGACGCGAACTATCTGGGGGCCCAGGACACGCCGGCCTTGCGCGAGGGAGCGCTGGACGTGCTGGCCCAGCACGTGCTCGGCATGGCCGTCGCCGAGCCGTTTCGCGCCGACGACCTCTTCGCCGAAGTGACCTCGGCGGCGCCCTATCGCGACCTCGACCGCGAGACCTTCGACCGTGTCATCGATTTCGTCGCCACCGGCGGCTACGCGCTGCGCGTCTACGAGCGCTACGCCAAGATCAGGCTGACCTCGGACGGCACCTGGCGGATCGCCCATCCGAGAATCGCCCAGCTATACCGGATGAATGCAGGCACGATCCTCGAGGCGCCGATGCTGCAGGTGCGGCTGATCCGCGGCCGCTCCAAGAGCGCCATCGCCCGCGGCGGGCCGATCCTCGGCAAGATCGAGGAGGGCTTTGTCGAAGCGCTTGCGCCGGGCGACACCTTCACCTTCGCCGGTCGGGTACTGCGCTTCGAGACGCTGCACGAGAACCAGTGCCTGGTCTCCAAGGCGGTCGACGAGGACCCCAAGATCCCCGCCTATGCCGGCGGGAAGTTCCCGCTGACCACCTATCTCGCGGCGCAGGTGCGCGCCATGCTGGCCGATCCCGGTCGCTGGCAGGCCCTGCCCGAACAGGTCGCCGACTGGCTGGCGATCCAGCAGCGCAAGTCGCTCATCCCCGGCCCCGGGGAACTGCTGGTCGAGACCTTCCCCAACGGGCGCATGCATCACATGGTGCTCTACCCGTTCGAGGGCCGGCTGGCGCACCAGACGCTTGGCATGCTGCTGACCCGCCGGCTGGAGAAGGCGCGCGCCAAGCCTCTCGGCTTCGTCGCCACCGACTACGCCATCTCGATCTGGGGGCGCGGCCCGATGGGCGCGATGATCGCCGACGGCCGTCTGTCGCTCGACGCGCTGTTCGACGAGGACATGCTGGGTGACGATCTGGAAGAGTGGATGGCCGATTCCTGGCTGCTCAAGCGCACCTTCCGGCAATGCGCGGTGATCTCCGGCCTGATCGAAAAGCGCCATCCGGGCCAGGAGAAGACCGGACGGCAGGTGACGGTCTCCGCCGACCTCATCTACGACGTGCTGCGCAGCCACGAGCCGGACCACATCCTGCTGCGCGCGACCTGGGCGGACGCCGCCACCGGTTTGCTGGACGTCGCGCGGGTCGCGGACCTCCTCGGCCGGATCAAGCACCACATCATCCACAAGGATTTGAAGCAGGTCTCGCCGCTCGCCGTGCCGGTCATGCTGGAGATCGGCCGCGAGCGGGTCGTGGGCGAGGCGCGGGACGAACTGCTGGCGCAGGCCGCCGAGGACGCGATGATCGCGGCGGCGCTCGAATGATTTCCATCGGGCGTAGGGCGGCGCCATCTCCTGCGTATTTAGGACCGGATGCCCGGCCCGGCGCTTCGCGCGGCCGTGAATGAGGGGGTTCGGCGTTCTTATCGGCCCTGGCCGGCCGCCTCTTCGTGGATCCAGACCTTGAAACCGGTCAGCGTGTTCTGCCCGAACGTATGGGTCAGTGGCACGTCGGCGGCGTCCCGCCCCTGCGCGATCAGCACGCGGCCGAAGCGGGGCGCGTTGTTGCGGGGATCGAACGTCCACCACCGCCCGCCGAGATAGACTTCCATCCAGGCCGCGAAGTCCATCGGCGCATAGGGCGGCGGCAGGCCGATGTCGCTGACATAGCCGGTGCAGTAGCGGGTCGGGATGTTCATGGCCCGGCAGAACGCGACCGCCAGATGGGTGAAGTCGCGGCAGACGCCGACACCTTCCGAATAGGTCTCGGCCGCCGTGCGGGTGGCGCGGGAGTTCTCGTAGCCGAAGCGGACGTGGTTGTGCACGAAGTCGCAGATCGCCTGGACGCGGGTCCAGCCCGGCGCGGTGTTCCCGAACAGCCGCCATGCTTCGTTGGACAGGAGATCCGTCTCGCAATAGCGGCTCCCGAGCAGGAACTGCAGCGTCTCCGACGGCAGGTCCTCGACGGCGTGCTGGACGGCGTCGAGCCCCACCGGATCGGACAGACCCTCGTCGTGGATCACGCCGTCCGTGCCGAGCACGAAATCGCCGGCAGGCGCGACAAGGCGGTTGCACCAGTTGCCGAAACCGTCCCGGTAGCTGGTGACCGGCACCGCCGGCTTCGTCACGAGATGATCCGGCCGTTCCAGCGAGCCTGCCCGCGAGTAGTGGACGTTGAGGTTGATGATCATCGGCGTCGGCGCCGGCAGTTGGTAGGCAAGCTCGCAGCCCAGTCGGATTCGCATGCTGCGTCTTCTCCACTGGCCCCGGGCAATCGGCCGGCGCCTTGGCCCGGGCGACGGCTATGATTTTGGCGCGGTGCGCCGCAACTCGCGGTCTGCGTCGCTCTGTCGCGCCGCTTCCATCGTGCTGTGCTGCAGCAACCGTAGGCCGTCGACGAGGCGTTGGCGAGGCCGAAGACACGGCAGGTCGGCCGGCGCGCGATCCGCCCCTCTTGTCTTCGCCCTTCCGCCTGGGCTTGGATGGGAACGAAACGCGAATCACCATGCAAGCTGGAAAACTGCGAATGAATGCACTGGCGCGGCGGCTGCGGCGGACGGACTGCCCCGGCGTCGAGATGCAGCTGGCCGGCGGCACGGTGGTGTGCGACCCCACGGGCGTCATCTACATGCCGTCGGAGCGGCTGCTCGTCGTCTCCGACCTGCATCTGGAGAAGGGAGCCGCCTTCGCCCGACGCGGCATGATGCTGCCCCCTTACGACACGGCGGCGACGCTCGCCCTCCTGGACGCGGCGCTGGATCGCTACGATCCCGCCCGGGTAATCTGTCTCGGCGACTCCTTCCATGACCGGCACGGCGCGGCGTTCATGCCGGCGATATACCGCGAGGCCCTCGTCCGGGTGATGGCAGGTCGCGAGTGGATCTGGATTCTGGGCAACCATGACCCCGAACCGCCTGCCTTCGTCGGCGGCGAGACGCACGAGACGGTCGGCATCGGGCCCTGGACCTTCCGCCACGAGCCGAGCCCGGGGCTCCGCGTCGGCGAGGTGGCGGGGCATCTGCATCCGGTGGCCCAGGTTTCGGCGGGCGGCCGGTCGACCCGCAGCGCCTGCTTTGCCAGCGACGGCCAGCGCATGATCATGCCATCCTTCGGCGTGACCACCGGTGGCCTCAACGTCCTCGACCGAGCCTTTCACGGCCTCTTCGACCCTGCCCGGGCCAAGGCCTACGTGATCGGCCTGACGCAGATCTACCCGATCCCGTTCGGAGCGCTCTGCCGGTAGCGCTCGGTCGCTTCAGAAGGTCGCGGCGAAGGCGACGAGCTGGCAGGACACGACGACCGCCGTCAGGACCATGCGCAGCCTGCCGAGCCAGCGGGGCAGCCTTCCGCCTCTCGCCGCCAGCGCGTCCCACAGCCCCTGCAGCAGGAAGAGCAGCGCGAAGCCGGCGAACAGCCACGGGCTCGGAAGGAACAGGAGCAGCCACGCCGCGAGCGCCGGCAGCACCGACAGGATGAGAGTCGAGGGCCGTCGCGCGGCGGGCGCAAGCGCCGCGCCCCAGCGTATGCCACCGAGAAAGGCGAGGATCGTCGCGGAATAGCCGGCATAGGCAAGGATCAGCTGGCGGAAGGCGATGAAGTCGCGGCCCGCATAGACCAGCACCGCGGTCATGGCGACGAAAGGCACCAGCCCGCCCAGCGCCAGTAACCAAGCGGCGCGGACGCCTTGTTCAGGACGCTCCGGCAATACGTCGGTGCCAGGCGAGGCCATGGCGGCGGGATCGGCATCTGTCATCAATGATCATCTAGTCGCGCTTGAAGAGGATGCGACCGAACCAGCCCGTGAAGATGGCGAGGATCACGGCGGCCAGCCCGTAGAGAATGCTGTGATCGAGGGCGAAAGCGTAGATGAAGCTCTCGAACCCCGTCTTCACCACCATGAGCGTCTCGGTGCTGCCGCGGATGAAGACGCCCTGCCGGAACAGATAGGCGCGAACCGTGTGCTCGCCGGTCGGAAGCCCCGCCGGCAGCTGCAAATCGGCGCGGAACAGCGTCGGGCTGACGAACTGCACGCTGCCGAAGTGCTGGTTGTAGAGTCCCGCATTCTGACGGATGCGACGCAGCGCGGTCGCGTACTCGTCGCGGTTGGGCACCACCGTCTGCGCGCCGTCGTCCAGGACGGGCTCGCCGCCGCCCAGACGCAGATCGGCGATGCCGATCGACAGATTGACCCGGTTGGCTTCGCTCATGATGTCGGCCAGTGGCCGGGTCGACGCCAGCGCGTAGGACGACGGGGGGGAATCGAAGCTCTCCGATCCCTGGTTGATCCAGATGCCGAGCGTGCGCTCCTTCTCGCGCACGACCACCGGACGGCGCGGTCCGATCAGCGCCACGACGATGTCGTAGCGTTGCTCGCGCAGGATCCGGCCGTCGGCATTGTCGAGCGCCCCGAACACGACGAGGCGCGCTCCGGTGAAATCGGAGGTGATGCCGATCTGGTCGGTCGACAGGCCGATCTCGAACGTCTCCTGCGTCTGCTGGGCCCGCGCCGGCACGGCGAGGACCATGACCAGGGCGAGCAGCCATGGCAGCGTCGGCAACAGGCGCCGCAGACCGGTGAGGCTGGATGCCCGACGGCCGGTCACCCGATCTCTCCGCTCGGCAGGCTGATCGAGAACGGCTCCACCGGCGTGACGATGAGTTCGTAGCCGAGCCTGAGGCCGACGGCGAGCACCAGCAGCGCCAGCAGCGCGCGCAGCTGGTCGCCCCGCAGCTTGCGCCCGGCTTCCGCACCGAATTGCGCACCGACGACCCCGCCGAGCATCAGCAGGAAGGCGAGAACGATGTCGATCGTATAGTTCGTCGCCGCCTGCAGCACGGTGGTGACCGCGGCCGTGAAGATGATCTGGAACAGCGACGTACCGATGACGACGTTGGTGGGCACGCGCAGGAGGTAGATCATGGCGGGCACCATGATGAACCCGCCGCCGACGCCCATGATGGCCGCCAGCACGCCGATGATGACGCCGAGGCCGATCACCGGGATGACGGACACGTAGAGCTTGGAGCGCTGGAACCGCATCTTGAACGGCAGGCCGTGCACCCAGTTGTGCTTGCCGGACCGCTTGACCTCGCCGCCGCTGCTGCCGCGCCGCCACATCGACTGGACGCTCTCGACCAGCATCAGCCCGCCGACGCCGCCGAGGAACAGGACGTAGAGAATTGAGACGACGAGATCCAGCTGGCCGAGCCGCCGCAGCAGCGTGAACAGCGCGACGCCGCCGACCGAGCCGGCGGCACCGCCGATCAGGAGCATCGTCCCGAGCTTGAAGTCTATCGTGCCGCGCTTGTAGTGGGCGAGCGCGCCCGAGAAGGATGCGGCGATTACCTGATTGGCGCCGGTCGCCACGGCCACGGCAGGGGGAATGTTGTAGAAGATGAGCAGCGGCGTGATCAGGAAGCCGCCGCCGACGCCGAACATTCCGGACAGGAACCCGACCGCGACACCCATCCCGATGATGACGAGGATGTTGACGGAAATTTCCGCGATCGGGAGATACAGGTTCACGAGCTGGCGGCACTTTGCGCAAGGGAGCCAGAAAGACGTTCCGACCCTCTTCGCCCGAACTCTCGACGCCTGTCAATCGATTGTCGGAGCGGGGCCTCAGGTGTCCTTGCGCTCGAGCAGCGCCCGGATCAGCGCCTCGTCGATCCGGCCCGTCGCATCGAGCCCTGCCGACTGCTGGAACGAGCGGATCGCCTCGGTCGTCTTCGTGCCGGCGATGCCGTCCGGCGTGCCCGGATCGTAGCCAAGCTTGATGAGGATCGCCTGGATGTTGCGGATCGCGCGCTGCATGTCGACGGAGGAGGTCTGCAGCGTGGTGTCGACGTCGCTCGACCACTCCGCCGGCACGTCGACCGTGTTGGCAGTCTCGTCGCGGACCGCCGGTCGGAAGGACGCCACCTTGGCCTTGGCTTCCTCCAACTGGGTCTCGTTCAGCGACTTCGCGATCTCGTCCCGCTTGGTGCCGGCATCGGCGTCGCCCGCCGCCGCGACGATCGAGAACCATTTGTACGATTCGGTCAGGTCCTGCTCGACGCCGGCGCCGCGGGCATAGAGAATCCCCAGATTGTACTGGCTGTCGGTCATGCCGTGATCGGCCGCCTCCTGGAACCAGCGGGCCGCGAGAATCGGATCCGACTTGCCTTCGACGCCCGTCGCGAACAGCACGGCGAGGTTGTGCATCGCCCGGACGTTGCCCTGTTCGGCCGCCTTCACGTACCAGTCGCGCGCGACGGCCGTGTCGCGGGTGACGCCGTTGCCCTTCTCGTAGAGCGTGCCCAGGCTGTACTGCGCAGGCGCGAAGCCGCGTTCTGCCGATCGAGCGAACCAGGTGGCCGCCTGCTCTGGCTGCGGAGCCCCCTGCGCGCCTTCCATCAACCGCAGCCCGGTCTCGAACAGCGCCTTGGGATCGCCCGCCCGCACCGCCGCCACGAAAGCTTCCGTTCCGAGCCCTTCCGGCGGCGCCTCGCCTGCCGCGACCGCCGGCGCTGCCGATGGCGCCGCAGCCTCGGAACCGGAAGGTTCCATCGCGGAAGGTATCGTGGCACGCGCCTCCCCGGCACCGGCGTCCGGCACCGGCGAGGAAGCAGGCTCGAACGACCGCACCGGGCCGGCCAGCGGCGCAGAGACCTCGGACAGCGACGCTTCCGGAATGGGCGGCAAGGCGGCCGCAGCGGCCTCGGCCTCCGCCGGCTGCGCCGGCTCTGCGGGCACGGCCGGCAGCGCCGGCGGCACATCGATCTGTGCCGGTTCGATCCGTGCCGGTTCGATCTGCGTCGGCACGGCCAGTTCGGCAACCGGGCCCGCGGCCGGAACCGATCCGCCCGCATCGTCGTCGCGGGACGCCATCAGGGCCTGGCCCAGCGGCAGCGCCATCAGCGCGAGCAGCACGGCGCCGATGGCCATGATGATCGGCTTGCGGCGGCGCGAGACGAGATCGGACAGGCTCACCTTGCCGTCCGTGTCCGGCTCGTCGCCGCGCAGGGTCTCCGCCTCGGCCGCGGCAGCCATGGCCGCGCGCCGGGCAGCGGCGATGAAATCGGCCTTGCCGGCCTGCTCGCCGTCGCCGCTCTGGCCGGCCTGCTGGGCGCGAACGCGTTCGAGCAGGGCCGCGATGTCCGGCGTGCCGGAACCGATGGCGAGAGGCCGGTTCGCCTCGTGCGTATCGAAGATGTCGGCGGCGTCGAGAGACGGCGCCTTCACGGTTTCCTGCACATCCACCGCGTCGTCGTCCGGATCGGCGAGTGCGAGTTCCGGGTCGTCCCAGCGCGCCGGCCGGTCGCCCGCCTCCGCCTTCGCGGTCGTCAGCTTGCGCCCCTTCAGCGTCCGCGCCAGCACCGCTTTCAACCCGCCGGTCGACTGGACGACCGGGGTTCCCGCCACCGCGGCGGCGGCAGGCAGGGCCAAGGCCATCTGCCCGTCGTCGGAAGAAGAATTGCCGTCATCGGGACGGCTGGCTTTCATCTCTCCCTCGATCCGCCCGATCCGGTCAACCAGCTTCAGCAGCGTCCCGTGCACGGTCTCGAAGAATTCCTGCGACCGGCTGCCGGTGTCGCGGGAGAGCTTGTCCAGCGCGCGGAGATCCTCCGACAGTCGCGCCACATGCTCGCCCTGATGCAGGTCGCCGCTCGCCAGGACCTGGCGAATCGCCTCGTCCGCCGCCTGCCGCGCTGCGGCCATCACGGCTTCCTGGTTGTCGTCGAGCCGGCGCTCGATGGCGGCCAGGCGCTGCTCGAGTTCCGGGTCGGCGATCGTCGCCGGCACCCCGTTCTCGGCGATCATCGCCGACAGCCGGGCGATCTGCGATTCCAGCGTCCGCACCATCGTCTCGTCGACGCGCGAGGCCGACTGCTCCTCGAGCCGTGCGGCCAGCGACTGCAGCCGCGATTCCACCGCCGCGACGTCGAGCGCGGAGCCCTCCCCGCCCAGTGTCGCGAGTTGAGCCGAGAAGCGGTCGATGCGCTCGGCGAGTTCGCGCACGCCCTCTTCGTTCGACAGCGTCTCGATGCGGTCCGCCAGTTCCGCGATACGCGCCGAGAGCGCTTCGCCATCGGCGTCGTCAGCGATGGAGTCGACGCGGGCCGTCAGCGTCTGCAGCCGTGCCTCGATCCGCTCCACCGGGCTCATGTCGATGGTCTGCGGGCGCGTGGTCGCGGCGACGATGGCGCGGGAAATCTCGTCGAGCCGTTCCTCGAGCACCCCGAAATGGTCGAGCTCGGCCTCTTCCTGCTGCTGCTTGGCGAGCGACTCGATGCCCAGCGCAAGCGCATGCACGCGCTGCTCCAGCGGCGCGATCGCCAGCGTCTCCGGCAGGCGTGCGAGCGAGGCCTCCAGCTGCTCGAGCCGCCCCGCCATCGCCTCCATCTTGCCTTCGATCTCGCGCGAGGCGAAGCGCTCCTCCATCACGCCCCAGCGCTCGTCGAAGGCCCGCACCGACTGTTCCGACGCCAGCGTCTCGAGCTTCTCCCGCAGGCTGTTCATCTCGTTCTTCAGCAGTGCCGACAGATCCGGCCGGTCGGAATCGGCGGGGGCTGCCAGATAGCTCTTCTCGAACTCGTCCCAGCGACGCTCGACGGCCTTGACCTGTTCCTCGCTGGCCAGCGAACCGAGCGACACGCGCAGTCGCTCCAGCTCGTCCTTGATGTCGCGCTTGGTCCTGGTGTCGTCCTCCGCCCGGCCCGAAAGCGCCGTCTCGAACGCGTCCCAGCGCCGACCCACCGCCTCCAGGGTCTCCTCGCGCGCCATCGTCCCAACGAGCTCGCGCATCGCCTGCAGCTCGTCGCGCAGCGACCGGATGGTCCCCTGGTCGGCACCGTTGTCGGCCATCCGCGAGAGCCCGTCGTCGACGCGGGCGATCTCGGCGCCGATCTGCTCGGCACTCGCCCGTTCGGCGATCATCTGGCGAAGATCGTTGAAGGCGGTGCTGATCTCCTCGAGCCGGGGCTCGAGGCTGCGCGCCATGTCCTGCTGCAGTTCGGTGCGGAGACGCTCGAGTTGGTGCGTCACGTCGGAGAATGCGGCCTGGCGACGGTCCGCGTCCGGATTTTCCTGGGCGCGGCGCTGCGGCGCCCTGGCGCTCGGCGCGACCGGAGCCGAGACGGCCTCGCTGGAATCGCCGGCTGAAGCGGCTTCATCCTGCAGCGCTCTCTGGCGCATGGTGATCTCCGAGACCGTGTCGGCGAGGTTGGCGCGCGGGATGGGGGCGGCGGCTTGCGCCAGCGACACGGAGCCTGGAGACGGCGCGCGGGCCGCCTTGGCATCGCGCATCCGCGAGAGCCGGGCCTCCAGCTCTTCCAGCGTCCGGCTCAACGCGTCCAGAGACGAAGGCTCCTCCGCGCCCTCGCGGGTGACGGAACGCTTGTCTGTCTGTTCAGCCATGTCAGCTTTCCCGGTCGACGGGAGCCTCTGATCGGCTCCGATTCTCAAGCATGCGCCCACGCCCGTGCTCCCCAAATTCCGCTGAACATGGTGAACGAAGCGTTAAGATCGTTCGCACTTCCTTGAGGATTACGTGTGTAATCCGGTCTGAAGCTGGACCCGCCAGTGCCGACATGTCTTGTAACAGCCGTATTTGGCGCGATATTCGGGTCACTTAAGCCTCGCTGCGCTCCCTAGGGAAGCTGGCGGCCGAGGCGCTATGCGAATACGGGCTTCTCTAGATGGCAAACGTGAAACTGGCCGAACCTGCGGACGAAGGTATCGCGGTCGACGTCGACTTCCTCCTGGGCCGCAGTGCCGACGACGATACGCAGCAGGAGGTTTTCAAGATCGGCGACCTCTCGCGGGAGTTCGGCGTGACCCTGCGGACGCTGCGCTTCTACGAGGATCGGGGCCTGCTTTCGCCGCAACGCCGCGGCACCACGCGCCTCTACAGCCGCCAGGACCGCACCCGGCTCCGGCTGATCCTCCTGGCCAAGATGCTCGGCTTCTCGCTGACCGAGGCCAAGCAGCTGATCGAGATTTATCATCAGCCCGGCGGCAAGCGGCGCCAGCTCGAGGTCGCACTCGAGCGCTTCCACGAGCAGCAGGAAATCCTGCATCAGCAGAAGCGGGAAATCGAGGATTCGATTCGTGCGATGGACGCCTCGATCGCGCATGTCGAGCAGACCCTCCGGGACGTAGCGAACTGACAGGCCCAAGTCGGGACGCCGGGCGTCCCGACTCGGGTTTCGCCACGACCACCCGCGGCATCGGCCTGGTGGGCCATCGGCACCACAATCCGGTGCCCTGAACCGGCGGCTACCGGTCTTCCATCCGCAACTCGCTTCGACCGGAGAGGCGGGCCTGATATCGCTCCGTCCATCCACATGAGGATCGGATTCATCCCGGCGCGGCGGGCACCTCCGCCGGAGCCGGCATTGACGTTTACGTCAAAGTTATTCATAGGTGGCCGCGACATGACGCGGAGGATTCCATGCCGACCTATCAGGCCCCTGTCGAAGACACGCTCTTCGTTCTCAACGATGTGCTCGGCTTCGATCGTCACAACAATCTGCCC
>DASYHY010000079.1:0-1759 GCA_036252795.1 Aurantimonas sp.
AGGATCGCAGGAAATGTATCTGGAAAAACTTGATCTGACTGGCCGGGTCGCAGTCGTCACCGGCGCCGGTCAGGGCATCGGCGAGGCCTGCGCCACGGCGCTTGCCGAGGCCGGCGCGACGGTGATCGTGGCCGACATGGACGCCTCGCGCGTCGAGGCCTGCGCGGCGCGCCTCAAGGACAAGGGCCATACCGTTCATGGCGCGACGGTCGACGTGACGAACTCCGCCGCCGTCGCCGCGCTCGCCGACAAGGTGGTCGCCGAGCACGGCCGGGTCGACATCCTCGTCAACAATGCCGGCGTCGCCAAGTCGGACGTGCGCGCCGAGGACACCACCGACGAGCACTGGCGCTTCCACATGGAAGTCAATCTCGACGGGCTGTTCTGGTGCTGCCGCGAGTTCGGCCGGAAGATGCTGGACGCCGGCTCCGGCTCGATCGTCAATATCGGCTCGATGTCGGGCTTCATCGTCAACAAGCCGCAGCCACAGAGCTTCTACAACGCATCCAAGGCGGCCGTGCACCATCTGACCAAGTCGCTCGCGGCCGAATGGGGCCAGCGCGGCGTGCGCGTCAACGCCGTCGCGCCGACCTATATCGAGACGCCGCTGACCAAGTTCGGCATCGAGGAAGATCCCGAGATGTACAAGGTCTGGCTTGAGATGACGCCGATGGGTCGTGTCGGCCAGCCAGACGAGATCGCCTCTCTCGTCCATTTCCTGGCGAGCGACGCCTCAAGCCTGATGACCGGCTCGATCGTCCTGGCCGACGGCGGCTACTCCTGCTGGTGATTTGATTGCCAAGCCTACGCCGACCCCGCCCGACTGTGGTACCCCATCCCCCGCGTTCGGAAGACGCGGGGGAGTTTTCGTCGGGAGATCGGCATGGACGAGGCATTTATCGGCGTGGATGTCGGCACCGGCAGCGCGCGCGCGGGAGTTTTCGATCGCGAGGGGCAGCTTCTCGGCACGGCCAGGCGCGATATCCGTCTCTGGCGCGAAGATGCCGGGATCGTCGAGCAATCCTCCGCCGACATCTGGGCTGCCGTCGTCGCCTCGGTGCGCGAGGCGACGGAAAAGGCCGGGATCGACTCCGCGTCGGTGAAGGGCCTCGGCTTCGACGCGACCTGTTCGCTGGTCGTGGTGGGCACGGACGGCCGGGGCCTGCCGGTCGGGCCCTCGGAAGATCCCGAGCGCGACATCATCGTCTGGATGGATCATCGCGCCCTCGACCAGACGCGCCGCATCAACGCGACGAAGCACCCGGTGCTCCGCTATGTCGGCGGCGTCATCTCGCCGGAGATGGAGACACCCAAACTCCTCTGGCTGAAGGAGAACCGGCCCGAGACCTTCGCCAGGGCCGCGCATTTCTTCGACCTCGCCGACTATCTCTCCTGGCGCGCGACGGGCAGCCTTGCTCGTTCGGTCTGCACCCTCACCTGCAAATGGACCTATCTCGCCCACGAGGACCGCTGGGATCCGGACTATTTCCGCACCGTCGGACTGGAGGAACTCGCGGAGGAGGCGTTCGCCCGCATCGGCGCCGAGGTCGTCGACATTGCGACCCCGCTGGGCGACGGACTGAGCCCTGCTGCCGCCGCCGAACTTCGCCTCCCCGTTGGCACACCGGTCGGCGCGCCGGTCATCGACGCGCATTCCGGCGGCATCGGCACGCTGGGCGGCCGCCGGCCGGACGGCAGCGCCGCCGAGCCCTCGGCCGAACTGGCGCTGATCATGGGCACCTCGTCCTGCGCCATGGCG
>DASYHY010000080.1:0-23160 GCA_036252795.1 Aurantimonas sp.
CTGCCCGAGAAGGCGAAGCTGCCGCTGTCGTCCAGGCTGAAATCGATCGCGAGCGACGCAAGGTCCTGCCCACCGGCCGCGGCCTGGGCGAAGACAGCCTCCAGAGCGTCCAGCGATCGCGGATGCGGTTCGATGCGGAGCGAGGCGATGTCGAGCCGGACGCCGGTCAGTGCCTCGGCAATGGCGGCGGCATCGAGGGGCAAGCCGAAGCCGCGGGCGGACGGGGCGCCGGCGAATGCCACCGCCAGGCCGTTGGCGCCGCCTTCGAGTTCGGCGACGGCCTGCGCACTTGCCCGGGTCGGATCGGGATCGTCGACGCGGGCCAGGACCGTCCAACGCTCGCTCGTCGCCCTCGCGAGAGGGCGGGCGCCATGGTGCCGGGCCTCGATCGGACCGTAGCTAAACCCGTCTTCAGAAATCGTCGCCAGGCCGTCGATGCTGCGCGCCGCGCCCTTCTCGACGAGGGCGCGCCAGCCGGCTTCGGTGGCTGGCGGAAAGGCATCCGCGTCGATCCTGGCTACGCTCATGTCCCCTCCCTCTGTCACGGCGCGGCATGGGGCCGATGCGGACCGGACACGGCCTCCCGCCGGCCCGCCTGCCACAATCAGATACAGCGCTTGCGCAAAAAGAGAAATGCACACCGGTGGTGAAGCGGCCGCCGGTGGCGGATGCCTCATTCGGCGAGGATGGTCTCCCGCGGCACGACGAGTTTCCACACGAGGCCGCTTTCGGCATAGTCCAGTTCGACCTGGCCGCCCAATCCCCGGGCCGTCATCTTCTGGATGACGAGCGTTCCGAAGCCGGACCGTTTGGGTTCGACGACCGGCGGTCCATTGGCCTCCCGCCATTCCATCGTGAACTCGTCATCGAGGCTCCAGCGCACCAGGACCGTGCCCTCGGAGACCGACAGGGAGCCGTATTTCGCGGCGTTGGTGGCGAGTTCATGCAGCGCGAGGCCCACCGTCTGTGCAGCGGTCGGGTTGAGCCACAGTTTCGGGCCGCGGACGGAAATCTGGCCGCCGCTGGCGCCGAACGGCTTCAGCTGGGCTTGGACGAGATCCGTGATGTCGACGCTTTCCCACCCTCGGCCCGCCAGAAGGTCGGCCGAGCGGGCGAGCGAATTGAGCGCCTCGGAAAGCGTGGCGAGCAGCTGCGTCGTGTTGGAGCTCTCCTTCGCCGCCCGGCGGGCGATGGCGGCGATCAGCGCGTACTGGTTCTTGGCGCGATGCGTCATCTCCCGCATCAGGAAGCGGGTCTGCTCCTCGGCCTCACGGCGGTCGCGCGAGGCCTGCGCCAGAACCATCGATACCTCGCCGATCTCCGCGATGTTGGTCTGGATGATGTTGGCCGGCCGGCCCTGACCGATGGCCTCGGCTTGGTGCGACAGTTTGCGGATCGGGGTGGCGATGCGCCGGCCGAACACGATGCCGAGCATGATCGAGAAGGCGACGAGCAGCAGGCCGGCGCTGACGAGGAGTATCCACGAGCGCAGCGCCGGACGCACGATTACCTCAGTCGGGACGGCGACGGTGGTCACCCATCCCGACAGGCTCGACACGATCGACCCTTCGAAGTGATCGCTGCGCCGCTCGCCGAGCGTCTCGACGATGGAGGGATTGTCGTACGAGACGCCTTCGTGAGATTTGACCTGTCCGTCGCTGGTGACCGCCGCGAAGACACGCCGGTTTTGCCGGTCCTTGATGATCGCAGACCATTCCTGCGGAAGATTGCGGTCGGCGATGACGGACCCCAGCACATCCACGGGCTTCTGCAGCACGAGGACGTAGGACACTCTCGTCTCCTCGATGACCGGCACCGCCACGTGGAACACGAACTCCCCGGTCGATTCGGCGAAGATGACGCCGGAGATTTCCGGCCGGCGGGTCTCGAACGCCGCCTGGATGGTGGCCGTATCGTCGAGGGTCAGACCGGTCGGCGTCGCCGCCCCCGCCGTCGAGATCACCACGTCGAGGTCGGCATCGATCAGTTCCGCCGTGGTCCGGCTTGCGGCCAGTGCGGCAAGGGTGCGTTCCCGGAAGCCGCCCAGGCTGCCGCGGGCCAGCGCCGGTGACGATGCGAGCACCCGGCCGGTCGTGATCATGCCGTAGAGTTCGCGATCAATGGCGTTGGAGACGACCTCGGCGGTGTCGACGACCTGCGCGCTGACGATCTCCTGCTGCTGCCTGGAAAACTGCAGGATAAGGAAAGCACTGAACAGCAGGGCCGGGATCAGCACGATGACGGCGAAGACGATGAGGTGCGCGAGCAAAGGCGGCCGGCGCCACAGCCGGGCGAGCCGGGCATTGCGCAACCATCGCGGCAAAAGCCGACCCGCGCGCTGCTCTTTCGATTGCGCGCTAGCCGCCGGCGAATCGACGATCATCGGCTTTCATTCCCCGCGACGCTCCATCCCCCGAGCGCCACCCCACATCCTTAAATATTGAGATTACACTCGCTTTCAAAGCATACGTGAGGCCATGGCCGTTGGCCACAAGCAAGAGCGCGGGCGGGTAGTCGAGGGGCCGCCTCGCGAAGGTGAAGCGCCCGGCTGCGGAAGCCCGCGGCAGGGCGCGGACGGGTCAGACGAACTGGGCGAGGCCCGGAACCGAGGCGATGACCCGGTCGACCGTGTCCGCGCCGGCATGACCCTTGGAGAAGTTCACCAGTTCCTGTGCCACGGTCTGGATCTGGCCCATGTCCAGGCCCATGCCCATCAGGCTGGCGCCGAGCGCCATGATACCGCCGCCGGAGTAACCCTCGCCGCCCGTGGCCGCCATCGCATCCTCGGCGCCCGGTGTCTCCCGGATCATCTTGCCGGCCGCCGGATCGTCGCACTCGGCCGAGAGGAAGGAGAGGATGCTTCCCACGGCTCGCTTGGCGGTCGCCGTTTCGAGACCGGTCTCGGCAGTAATGCGCGTCAGCAGTTCGTCCATCGTATTCCTCGTTCCTCTCTTGCGTGCCGTCAGCCGGGCGGCTCACGCGAATCGGCGTGACCTTGGCAATTTGACGTGGCCGATGCAATTGCAACATCTGTCGCCGCGACCCGCGTTCAGGCAAAGGTCATGCCGGCAGGTTCGGTGAACGAGGGGGAAAGCTCATGCTGGAAGCGGGTCGGATTTTCATTGGGAGCAGCCGCGACCAGCAGGCCGAGGTCAAGCAGGGCGAGTATCTCGACCTGCGCTTCGCCAACCGGCACGGGCTCGTCACGGGCGCCACCGGTACCGGCAAGACGGTGACGCTGCAGATCCTCGCCGAGGGCTTTTCCGAAGCGGGCGTGCCGGTGTTCTGCGCCGACATCAAGGGCGATCTCGCCGGCATGGCCGAGCGGGGCGAGCCGAAGGATTTCCTCGTGGAGCGGGCGCAGCAGATCGGCCTCGATTCCTACTACCACGACCTCTACCCGGTGGTTTTCTGGGACATTTTCGGAGAGCAGGGCCATCCGGTTCGGGCGACCATTTCCGAGATGGGCCCGTTGCTGCTGTCGCGGCTGATGAACCTGACGGAGGCGCAGGAAGGCGTCCTGAACATCCTCTTCAAGATTGCCGACGAAGAGGGGCTGCTGCTCCTCGACCTGAAGGATCTGCAGGCGATGCTGGCGCATGTGGCCGAGAACGCCGACAGCGTCTCGCGCCTCTACGGCAACGTCGCCAAGGCTTCCGTGGGCGCCATCCAGCGTTCGCTGCTCGTGCTGGAGCAGCAGGGGGCCGCCAACTTCTTCGGCGAGCCGGCGCTGGCGATCGCCGACCTCATGCGCACCGACCGGGACGGCCGCGGCATCGTCAACATGCTGGCCGCAGATCGGCTGATGATGAATCCGCGCCTCTATGCGACCTTCCTGCTGTGGCTGCTCTCCGAGCTCTTCGAGGAACTGCCGGAGGTCGGCGACGCGGACAAGCCGAAACTGGTATTCTTCTTCGACGAGGCGCATCTCCTGTTCGACGGCGCGCCGAAGGTGCTCGTCGACCGGGTGGAGCAGGTGGTGAAGCTGATCCGTTCCAAGGGTGTCGGCGTCTACTTCGTCACCCAGAACCCGCTCGACGTCCCGGAGGGCGTCCTGGCGCAGCTGGGCAACAGGGTGCAGCACGCGCTGCGCGCCTACACGCCGCGCGAGCAGAAGGCCGTGAAAACGGCCGCCGAGACGTTCCGTCCGAACCCCGCCTTCGACAGCTTCCAGGCGATCACCGAGCTCGGCGTCGGCGAGGCACTGGTCTCGACGCTGGGGAAGGGCGGAGTCCCTTCAATGGTGGAACGGACGCTGGTCCGGCCGCCGGCCGGCCGGCTGGGGACGATCACGCCGCAGGAGCGGACCGTGGTCATCGCCCGCAGCCCGGTGGCCGGTCTCTACGACCATGCGGTCGACCGGGATTCGGCCTACGAGATGCTGGTGGGACGGGCCGAGAAGGAGCTGCAGCAGGAGGCCGAGCAGCGCCAAGCGGAGGAGGAAACCGCCGACCAGCGGCAACGTGGGGAGGCCGAGCGACGGGCCGAGGCGGCGCGACGACGCTCCGAGGAGGAGAATGCCGCGCCACGGACGCGAACAGGTTTCCAGCTTCCGGATTTCGGCGGTGAGGAGGAGCAGGGGAGGGCAGAGCCCCGTCGCCGCGCCCCTGCCCGAGCGCGTTCGTCCGGCTACCAGCGCCAGACGGTCACCGAGACGATCATGAAGCAGGTCGGCCGGACCGTCGCCGCCACCGTGACCAACGCCATCGTCAGAGGCATACTCGGGAGCCTGAAGCGCGGAAGATAGCGCCGGCCGTCATGCCCGACGGGGGTCGGGCCTCGCGGCCTTTCAATCGCCCGCACCAGGGACCATCTGAGGAGACAAGAGACCTGGAAGGACGATCATGAACCGGAAGTCGACTCTCGCCTCGTATATCCTCTGGCTGCTCTGCCTCGGCGGGATCTGCGGCCTGCACCGCTTCTACCTCGGACGGCCCTGGACCGGGCTGTTGTGGCTGCTGACCGTCGGCCTTCTCGGCATCGGGCAGCTGATCGACCTGTTCCTCATTCCCGGCATGGTCCGGGAGGAGAATTTGGAAAGCCGGATCGACATGATGGAGCGCGAGCGCCAGCGCATGTCGTGAATCTCGGGCGGTTCCGCATAGCGGCGGCGCCGACCGGTTGCTCCTCGTTCAGCCCCTGACGTCGCCTCGGATCAGACCGACAGGCCGCCCTGGCGCACCACCACCGGCGAGCCGGTCGGGACGCGGTCGTACAGGTCGATGATGTCCTGGTTCATGAAGCGGATGCAGCCGGAGGAGCCGCTGGTGCCGATGGTCCAGTACTCCGGCGTGCCATGCAGCCGGTACAGCGTGTCCTTGCCGCCCTGGAACAGATAGAGCGCCCGCGCTCCCAGCGGATTGGCGATTCCCGGCTCCATGCCGTCGGAATACTGCGCCAGTTCCGGCATCCGCGCGATCATCTCGCGCGGCGGCGTCCAGGTGGGCCATTTGCGCTTCCACTGGATCACCGCCCGACCGGACCAGCCGAACCCTTCGCGGCCGACGCCGACGCCGTAGCGCATCGCACGCCCGCCGGGCATGACCACATAGGCGAAGCGGGAGGCGGTATCGACGACCACGGTGCCCGGCCGCTCACCCGTCGGGTCGTCCACTTCCCGGCGGTAATACATCGGATCGACGCGCGCCAGATTCGGCGCGGGGATGACATGACCCTCGTCGACGACGCGGCCGTACATGCGCGCGTAGCGGGGCTCGACATTGCCGAATGCCCGTCCGCCGCCTGCTGCGCCGGGGTAGGCCACACCGAGGACACGGGCGCGCGGGCCCGAGGTGCAGCCGGCCACCAGGGCGGTGGCGCCAAGCCCGAGGCCGAGCAGGAATTTGCGACGGGATGGAGTGGTATCGTCAGCGAGAGTCATCGTTCCAGCCTTGCTGTGCAGCGCTTGCCTGATATCCAGGTGCCCGGTCGGGTGCCATTTGCCAGCAAACCGTTGATCGGCGCGAAGGTTCCCGCTTCACACTCAGTTGTGCTTACGACCGATCACAGCCGGCCGGGCAGATCCCGCAGATCGGGCAGTACGGCGTTCGGCTGAAGATCGTGGTACTCGTCCGGCTCCCCCGTCCTATTGATCCACACCGTGTGGAAGCCGAAACGTGCCGCCCCCGCGATATCCCAGCGGTTCGACGACTGGAACGAGACGGCCTGCGGGTAGATCCGGAATTCCGTGGTGACCAGCTCGTAGATCGACGGCGCCGTCTTGTAGGCGCTGCAATCCTCGGCGGAGAACACGCGGTCGAAGAGGTCCTCGATGCCGGCAGAGCGGACCGCCCTCTGCAGCATGTCTCGCGAGCCGTTCGAGAGGATCGCCAGCCGGGCGTCGCGGGCCTTGAGCGCACGAAGCGTCGCCGGCACCTCGGGGAAGGTGTCGAGATCGCGATAGGCTTCGAGAAGCTTGGCCCGCAGGCCCTGGTCGGCCTCGGGCACCTTCTGGAAGGCGTAGTCCAGAGCATCTTCCGTCAGCTGCCAGAAATTCCGGTCGACCCGGCCCATCAGGCTGCGCACCCAGGAATATTCGAGCTGCTTGCGCCGCCAGATGTCCGAAAGAAGCCGCCCCGAATCCCCCAGATCGCCGGCGTGCCGTGCTGCGGCGGCACCGGTGTCGAAGAGCGTGCCATAGGCGTCGAAGACGTAGACGGAATGCACGGAGGTCCTCCTTGGCAGTCGGGAAAGCGATGCCGCTCAGGGTCATAGCGTTGCGGCCGGCCCGGGAAAAGACTGCCTCGCGTGACCCGGCAAATCGCGGCGTGACGGGCTCGGTTTCTCGCGCTAACTGTGCCGCTCGCCTTCCGAACAAACCGACCGGGGGATTCCCTTCGATGCCACAAGAGATGTCCCGCACGCGCAGCTATGTCGACGGACGCTGGCATGACGGCAATCCGCCGCTGATCGGTCCGCGCAGCCACGCGATGTGGCTCGGCAGCACGGTGTTCGACGGCGCGCGCTGGTTCGATGGCCTGGCACCGGACCTCGATCTCCACTGCCGGCGCGTCAACCGGTCCGCGGAGGCGTTGGGCCTGAAGCCGACGGTGGCGCCCGAAGAGATCGAACGACTGACCCAGGAAGGCCTTCAGGGCTTTGACGGCAAGACGGCCGTCTATATCCGGCCGATGTACTGGGCGGAGGAGGGGGGCTACATGGGCGTGCCGGCGGAGCCGGAATCGACGCGCTTCTGCCTGTGCCTCTACGAATCGCCGATGATCTCGCCGGCCGGCTTCTCGCTCAGCATCTCGCCGTTCCGCCGCCCGACCCCGGAGACCATGCCGACCCTCGCCAAGGCAGGATGCCTCTATCCCAACAACGCCCGGGCGATTCTCGAGGCGCGCTCGCGCGGCTTCGACAATGCGCTGGTGCTCGACATGGTGGGGAACGTCGCCGAAACCGGGACGTCGAACATCTTCATGGTCAAGGACGGGGCGGTCCACACGCCGGTGCCGAACGGCTGCTTCCTCAACGGGATCACCCGGCAGCGGGTGATCGCGCTGCTGCGCGGGGACGGCTGGGAGGTCGTGGAGCGGTCGCTGACCGTCGCCGACTTCCAGACCGCCGACGAGATATTCTCGACGGGCAACCACTCCAAGGTGGTGCCGGTGACGCGGATCGAGGATCGGACGCTTCAGCCGGGACCGGCTTACGGACGCTCGCGCGAGCTCTACATGACGTTCGCAAGGCAAGCGGCGTGACCACTCCGAACGCGGGCGGCGGTGGCAGCATCGCGCATCGGCCCTAGCTTCCCGCACGCCCGGATTCGGCGTGTCGGCCAGACGGCTGTGGTCGTGCCGACGCGCTACGTTCACGAACACCAGAAGGAGACTGCACCATGGCTTTCACCCTGCCGGATCTTCCCTACGCCTATGATGCGCTCGGCCCCTACATGTCGCAGGAGACGCTCGAGTACCATCACGACAAGCACCACCAGGCCTATGTGACCAAGGGCAACGAACTCGCCGAGAAGGCCGGCATGGCCGATCTGCCGCTCGAGGAGGTGGTCAGGAAGTCCTACGGAACCGACCAGGCGCTCTTCAACAACGCCGGCCAGCACTACAACCACACCCATTTCTGGAAGTGGATGAAGCCGAACGGCGGCGGCAAGAGCCTGCCCAGCAAGCTGCAGGCGGCGTTCGACAGCGATCTCGGCGGCTACGACAAGTTCAAGGCCGACTTCGAGGCCGCGGGTGCCGGCCAGTTCGGCTCCGGCTGGGCCTGGGTCGCGGTCAAGAACGGCAAGCTCGAGATCATGAAGACGCCCAACGGCGAGAACCCGCTGGTGCACGGCGCAGAGCCGATCCTCGGTGTCGACGTGTGGGAGCACTCCTACTACATCGATTACCGCAACGCCCGGCCGAAATATCTCGGCGCGTTCGTCGATAACCTCATCAACTGGGACTACGTGCTCGAGCGCTACGAGGCGGCGGCGCGCTAAGCTTCGCTCCTGATACGCACAACGCCAGAGGCCCCGCGGACCGTCGTCCGTCGGGCCTCTGCGCGTCGGTCCACGGTTTCGTGAGCGGAGCCGAAGGATTGGCGATTGAACGATTCCGGAAACTCGGTTCAACTCGCCCCACCCGGTCCGCTGGCGCGGGCGTTTCTGGAGGAAACAGCATATGCAGGCTCGTTCTTTCACCGTCGCTCTCGTCATTGCGGCGATCGGCACCGCGTTCGCCGCCCCGCCGGCCGGCGCGCAGAACCTCGAGGCCATCAAGCAGCGCCAGGAGCTGATGAAGGAGAATGGCCGTTCCGCCAAGGCGGCCAGCGAGATGATCAAGGGCGAAGCGGCGTTCGATCCGGCCACGGCGGCGGCGATCTTCGTCGAGATGCACGACGTCGCCGTCGAATTCGGCGACCTTTTCCCTGAAGATTCAAAGGTCGGCGAGGAGACCGAGGCCGCACCGGCGATCTGGGAGCGGCCGGAGGAGTTCCAGGCGGCGCTGGCGCAATTCCGGGACGATACGGAGGCGGCGATGGACGCGGCGCCGCAGGACATCGCGACATTCCGGCAGGCCTTCGGCCGCGTGGCCGAAAACTGCAAAGGGTGCCACGAGGAATTCCGCATCGACAAGGACTGAGCGGCCGGAAGGTATCGGATAATCCTGCGCTTATCGCCGGGCGTTCGCCCCGTGCCGCGCCGATGACGAAAGCGTCCGATGATCGAGCGGATCCTCACCATCGTCTTCGTCGTCGTCCTGATCGGGGCAGGGGCGGTCTACGTGCTGACCGTGCCGCAGCGTCTTCATGCGCAGGAGATCGGCGACGAGGCGTCGGCGGATGCCGGGCGCGGCGAGCGCCTGTTCTGGGCAGGCGGCTGCAGTTCCTGCCATGCTCCCGCGAGGGCCGCCGGAGAGGAGGCGCTGCGGCTTGGCGGCGGAGCGCCGCTGACAACGGAGTTCGGCACCTTCCACGCGCCGAACATCTCGCCGGATCGCGACGACGGCATCGGCGCCTGGAGCCTTGCGGACTTCGCCAACGCGATGCAGCGCGGCGTCGATCCGGAGGGACGCCATCTCTACCCCGCGTTCCCGTACACGTCCTATATCAAGATGCAGCCGCAGGACGTCGCCGACCTTTTCGCGTTCATCAAGACGCTGCCGCCCGTCGCCGGGAAGGCGCCGGAGAACGATCTGGCCTTCCCCTTCTCCGTCCGCCGCGGCATCGGGCTCTGGAAGCTGCTCTATCTCGGCGACGACCAACCGATCGTGGCGCTCGGCTCGGACGCGCCGGAGGAAGTCCTCGCCGGCCGCTCGCTCGTGGAAGGGCCGGGCCATTGCGGCCAGTGCCACACCCCGCGCTCGCTTGGCGGTGCCGGGGGCCTGAAGGTCGACGACTGGCTCGCCGGCGCGCCGGATCCGGAGGGCGAAGGCCGGGTCTCGAACATCACGCCGTCGCGGTCCGGGCTCGATTCCTGGTCGGCCAGCGACATCGCCTATTATCTCGAGACCGGCTTCACGCCGGATTTCGACACGGTCGGGGGATCGATGGCCGCCGTCCAGCGCAACCTCGCGCGGCTGCCGGACGAGGATCGCGCGGCGATCGCCGCCTATCTGAAGGCGGTGCCGGCGGAGGATGGAGAAGCCAGCCCGCCGGCGCAGTAGGGCGTGCGCGGACCTACGCCGCCTTGCCCATCAGCTTCAGGGCGAAGGCGTAGATGTAGGCGACCTCCTCCAGCTTGGAGAATCGGCCGGACGCTCCGCCATGACCGGAATCCATGTTGGTGCGCAACAGGATCGGGTTGTCATCGGTCTTCATCTCGCGCAGCCGCGCCACCCACTTGGCCGGCTCCCAATAGGTGACCCGCGGGTCGGTCAGCCCCGCCAGCACCAGCATCGGCGGATAGGCCTGGCGCTTGACGTTGTCGTAGGGGCTGTAGGTCGCGATCACCTCGTAATCTTCCCCCGAAAGGATCGGGTTCCCCCACTCGGGCCATTCCGGCGGGGTCAGCGGCAGCGTGTCGTCGAGCATCGTGTTGAGGACGTCGACGAAGGGAACGACTGCGACGATCCCGCCGAACTTCTCCGGCGCCATGTTGGCGACCGCGCCCATCAGCATGCCGCCGGCCGAGCCGCCCTCCGCGACGATGCGGTCGTGGCTTGTGTAGTTCTCGGTGACGAGATGATCGGCGCAGGCGATGAAGTCCGTGAAGGTGTTCGCCTTGTTGCGCCGCCGCCCGGCATCGTACCAGGCGAAGCCCTTGTCCTTGCCGCCGCGCACATGGGCGATCGCCCAGATGAAGCCGCGATCGACCAGCGACAGCGCGTTGGCGTTGAAGGAGGCGGGGATGGCGATTCCGTAGGAGCCGTAGCCGTAAAGCAGGCACGGCGCCGTGCCGTCCAGCTTCAGGTCCTTGCGGTACAGCAGCGAGATCGGCACCAGCTCTCCGTCCACGGCCGGCGCGAAGATACGGCGCGTGACGTAGTCGTCGGGATCATGGCCGGACGGGACCTCCTGCGTCTTCAGGAGCGTCCGTTCCCGCGTGCCGACGTCGTAGTCGTAGGTCTGCGTCGGCGTGGTCAGCGAGGAATAGGTGAAGCGGATCGTGTCCGTATCGAACTCGTAGGTGCCGGCCAGACCGAGGGAATACGCCTCTTCCTCGAAGGCGATCGCATGTTCCTCGCCGTCGGAAAGGCGCTTGACGACGATGCGCGGCAGCCCGTCGCGCCGCTCCATCCAGACCAGGTGCCGCTTCAGGATCATGTGGCTGAGGATCAGCCGGCCGTCCTCGTGGGGAACGTAGTCCGCCCAGTCCGACCGGCGTGACGCATCGGTGGGTGCGGTGACGATCTTGAAGTCGTGGGCGCCGTCGGCATTGGTCAGGATGTAGAGCGTGCCGTCGCCCTCATCGACGTCGTATTCCACCGCCGTCTCGCGCTCGGCCACCAGCCGCGGCTCGGCGGCCGGGTTGTTGGCCGGGATGAGCCAGGCTTCGGACGTCTCGTGATCGTGGATGTCGATCACCACGAACTCGCCGGACTGCGTCTTGCCGACCCCCATGAAGAAGCCGGTGTCGGTCTCCTCATAGATCAGCGCGTCGTCCAGCGGATCGTCGCCGAGCCTGTGGAAGAACACCCGGCTCGGCCGGTGATTGGAATCGAGCCGCGTGTAGAAGAGGCCGTTCGAGCGTGCCGACCAGACCGCGCCGCCGCTGGTGTCCTCGATCCGGACCTCGAGGTCCTTGCCGGTCTCCATGTCGCGGACGGAGACGGCGTAGAACTCCGAGCCCCTGTCGTCATACGACCAGGAAAGCCAGCGATGGTCGGGCGAGTGGCTGACCCCGCCGATCGAGAAATACGATCGGTCGGCGGCTTCCTTGGCGCCGTCGAGAAGGACCGATGGCGCGACATCCGGGCCGTTGCGGGGGCGGCGGATGATCCGCGGGTACTCGGCGCCGGTCTCGTAGGCAATTCCGTAAGCCCATTGCCCGTCCGGCGCGGGCACCGAGGAATCGTCTTCCTTGATCCGGCCCCGCATCTCGCGCACCAGCGTGTCCCGCAGCGCTTCCGTGCCGGCCATCACCTGCTGCTGATAAGCGTTCTCGGCCATGAGATGGTCGCGGATCGCCGGGTCGAGCACCGTCGTGTCCTTGAACACGTCCTTCCAGTTGTCGGCACGCAACCACCCGTAGGGATCGGTGCGCTCGCGGCCGTGACGGATATCGGTCCGCAGTTGCTGCGGAGCCACGGGAGGGACAGCCTTCGGGTCGTCGACAGGTGATTGCTTCATCAGTGGTGCAAGGCCGCATTCTGGGAAGGATGTCCGTCGCCCGAGCGTTCGAACCGGACGACCCATCCTATCCGGAACAGTTTCAAAGCAAAACCTGTTCGTTGGCCGGCCACCAACCGCCGGGGGGCTGACGCGGTTTTCTCCTGCCTTCGCTGCGGACCCGCAGAACTGGCGACCGGCTCTGCCGGTGCACCAAGTCCTGGCAACCCCCGCCGTAGATCAATTCTGTGTCAACGAGAAAAGCTTGTCGGGCCGCAAACGCCTGATTATGAGAGGCGCTCAATACGTCGCCCGCGCGGCGAAGCGACCGAGGGGTGGACGGGCCGGATGACAGGCGTCGAGGCAACGAACGGATATATCGCGCTCGCTCTGCCGTTCCTCGCCGCGGCCCTCGCTCCTCTTCTCACCCGTTTCCTCGGCCAGCACGCGGCATGGCCCCTCGCGCTGGCCCCGGCGGCTGCCTTCCTGATCCTGTTCGGGGCGGTACCGGGCGTGTCGGCCGGGGACGTCTTCCTCTTCGGCTTCGACTGGATCCCGTCCTTCGACGTGCGCTTCTCGTTCCGGCTCGACGGGCTCTCCACCGTCTTCGGCCTGCTGATCACCGGGATCGGCACGCTGATCGTCCTCTACTCCGGCGGCTATCTCGCCGGGCACAAGGACCAGGGGCGGTTCTTCTCCTTCATGTTCCTGTTCATGGGCGCGATGCTCGGTCTCGTGCTGGCCGACGACCTGATGACGCTGTTCGTCTACTGGGAGCTGACGTCGATCACCTCGTTCCTGCTGATCGGCTTCGACCATCACCGCGAGGCGGCGCGGCGTGGGGCGATCCAGGCGCTGGCGATCACCGGCGGCGGCGGCCTCGTTCTCCTGGCCGGCTTCATCGTGATCCGCGAACTCATCGGCCTGAACTCGATGACGGAGGTGCTGGCCGCGGGCGATGCGCTGCGCGAGAGCGCGCTCTACGTGCCCATCCTGATCCTCGTCTTGTGCGGCGCCTTCACGAAATCCGCGCAGATGCCGTTCCACGTCTGGTTGCCGAACGCCATGGAAGCGCCGACGCCGGTCTCGGCCTATCTGCACTCGGCGACGATGGTGAAGGCCGGCATCTACCTTTTGCTGCGGTTCCACCCGGCGCTCGGCGATACGGCGCTCTGGACGACGATCCTGCCGGCCTTCGGCGCCGTGACGCTGGTCATCGGCGCTCTTCTGGCCGTGCGTGCGACCGACATCAAGATCACGCTCGCCTACACGACCGTGGCCTCGCTGGGGCTTCTGGTCATGCTGATCGGCGTCGGGACGGACACCGCGATCATCGCCGCGGTGCTCTACCTGATCGCTCACTCGCTATTCAAGGGCGGCCTGTTCATGGTGGCCGGCTCCGTCGACCACGGCGCCCACACGCGCGAGATCGACAAGCTTAGCGGGCTCGGCCGGGCGATGCCGATTACCTTCGCCGCGGCGATGCTGTGCGCACTGTCGATGGGCGGCGTCTCGCCCTTCGTCGGCTTCCTCGCCAAGGAGGAGATCTACCACGCGCTGGAATATCCCGAGCCGTACTTCATCGCGCTGCTCGCCGCGGCGATCGTCGGCAATGCCCTGATGTTCGCCGCAGCCTTCATCGTGGCGCTGAAGCCCTTCGTCGGGCGGATGCCGGAGACGATCCACCATCCGCACGAGGGCGGCCTCACCATCTGGCTCGGCCCGCTGGTCCTCGGCGTTGCCGGCCTCGCCGGCGGGTTGTTCTATGCGACCTATCATGCGCTCTTCTCCGGACCGATGGCCAGCGCGGCCGTCGGCGCGCCGGTGACGATCGAGATCGGCTGGGTGCCGCATCTCAACCTCGCCTTCGCGCTGTCCATGGCGACGATCGCCCTCGGTGTCGCGATCTACCTCTTGTCGACACGCCTCAGGTCCGGCATCGCGGGTTTCCTCGCCTTTGTCGGGTGGGGGCCCGACAAGGGCTTCGACCAGGCGATGCGCGGCCTGATCCGCGGCGCCTCGACGATCACCCGGATCCTGCAGCCCGGTCGGCTCGACCAGTATATGGCCGTCACCGTCGGCGTGATCATCGCGGCCTTGTTCGGTCCGCTGATCTATACGGGTGGTTGGCCGGTGATGCCGGCATTCCCGCGCCTGCACTTCTACGAGTGGGCGGTCTTCGCCCTGCTTCTGGTAGGGATACTGCCCGTCGTGCTGGCCAAGAACCGACTGACGGCGATCCTGGCCCTCGGCATCCAGGGTTTCGCCGTGGCGCTGCTCTTTATGCTGCTCGGCGCGCCGGATCTGTCGTTCACGCAGTTCATGGTCGAGACACTGTCGGTCGTCATCCTCACGCTGGCGATGACCCGGCTGAAGCTCTCGGTGGCCGACCACCGGCCCCTGCGGGACAAGTTGCAGGCGGGTCTCCTGGCGCTCGGGGCGGGGGCCGGGTTCGGCCTGTTCCTCCTGGCCATCGCCCAGCGGCCCTTCGACCGGACGCTCTCGGATTTCTTCGAGCAGTACAGCTACGCGATCGCCCACGGCCGCAACATCGTGAACGTCATCCTGGTCGACTTCCGCGGCGTCGACACGATGGGCGAGATCGCCGTGGTGATGGTCACCGGTCTGGCGGTTCTGGCGCTCATCCGGATACGCGTCGAGCGCAGGGGCACGCGTTACCCGGACCCGCTGGAGAAGACACCATGAGAACGATCATCTTCGGCTTCATCGCGCCGTACCTCACCAGCCTGATGGTGCTGTTTTCGTTCTTCGTCCTGCTGCGCGGTCATAACGAGGCGGGCGGCGGGTTCATCGGTGGGCTGATCGCGGCTTCGGCCTTCGGCATCTACGGCATCGCCTGCGGCGTCGGCCCGGTGCGACGCGCAATGTACTTTCATCCGATGGCGATCGCCGCTGCCGGTCTCATGCTGGCCGTGCTTTCCGGAGTCGCCTCGCTCTTCGTTTCGGCGCAGTTTCTCACCGGGCTCTGGGCCTTTCCCCAGTTCCTCGGCGGGGACGTCGGGATTTCGACGCCGCTGTTCTTCGACATCGGGGTCTATCTCGTCGTCGTCGGCGCCATCAGCTCGATCGCCCTTGCGCTCGAGGAGAGGGATACCGACTGATGGAGACGGTGCTTTCGATCTCTGTCGCCTGCCTGTTCGCTGCCTCGGTCTACCTTCTGACCTCGCGGCGGATCATCCGGATGATGCTCGGGGTCGTCCTGCTCGGCAACGCCGTCAACCTCCTGATCTTCACCGCCGGGCGCATCGGGCCGAGTGCGCCGCCGATCATTCCGGGGGATCTATCCGTTCCCGATGGCTTGATCGCCAATCCGCTGCCGCAGGCACTGATCCTGACGGCGATCGTGATCTCCTTCTCCTTCTTCGCCTTCCTGCTGGTGCTGACCTACCGCACCTACCAGGACCTCGGTACCGACAATACCGACGAGATGCGCCTCGCCGAACCGGAAGATGAGGGGCTCCCGCCCCTGGGATACTGACATGGCAGCGGAAAGCGCGGCAGCGGAATACAGCCTGGAGATGCTGAAGGCGGAGGCGATGATCACCGCCCCGGTCGCTGCGTCCGACTACCTGATCATCCTGCCGGTCGTCCTCTGCTTCATCGTCGGAGCTGGCCTCCTGATGATGCGCAAGCGCGTGGACCTGCAGCCTTACATCGCGATTCCGGGCCTCGTCCTCTTGTTCGCCGTCGACGTCGCGCTGCTCGTCAAGGTGGCCAGCGGGGGCCCTCGCACGATGATGATGGGGGGCTGGAAGCCGCCCTTCGGTATCGCGTTCACGGTCGACATGATGGGAGCGCTCTTCCTGGCGGTCTCGGGCTTCGTCGCACTTGCCTGCGGTATCTATGCCGCAGCGTCTATCAGCAGCACCGAGCGGCGCTACGGGTTCTTCCCCTTCATGTTCCTGATGATGGGCGGCGTCTCGGGCGCCTTCCTCACCGGCGACGTGTTCAACCTCTATGTCTGGTTCGAGGTCCTGCTGATCGGCTCGTTCGGCCTGCTGATCCTCGGCTCCCGGCACGAGCAGCTCGACGGCGCAACCAAATACTGCTTCCTGAACCTCGTCGGCACGACGCTGTTCCTGATCGCCACCGGCTATCTCTACGGCGTGTTCGGCACGCTCAACATGGCCGACATCGCCATCAAGGCATCCGCAATGGAGGATGACAGCGCCATCTACGTCATCGGCGTGCTCTATCTCGCCTCGCTGTCGCTGAAAGCGGCGGCGTTCCCGTTGAACTTCTGGCTGCCGGCCTCCTACCACACGCCGCGCTTCGTGGTTTCGGCGCTGTTCGCGGGCCTCCTGACCAAGGTGGGCGTCTACGCGCTGATCCGTCTCCTGCTGATGCTGTTCCCGCCGGAACACGCCGCACTCGCACCGGTGATCGGCTGGATTGCCGGCCTGACGATGACGGTCGGGGCGCTCGGGGCCCTGGCCCAGACGGATATCCGGCGGCTCCTCAACTACATGGTCATCGCCGGTATCGGCACGATCATGGCGGGCCTGGCCTTGCCGCAGGTCGCCGAGGTGATGGTGGCGCAGGCCGGGTCTTCCGGCGAGGCCGTCCCCGCGGCGGCGACGGCCGCCCGTGCGATGCAGACCGGCCTCTCCGGCTCGATCTACTACGCGTTGCATTCGATCGTGGTGATGACGGCGCTGTATCTGACGGCGGGCGTCGCGGCATCGCTCGCCGGCGCGTCCTCGCTCGCCCGGATGGGCGGGCTGTGGCGCCGGGTTCCGCTGCTGGCGGCACTGATGCTGGTGTTCCTCTTTGCGGTCTCGGGACTGCCGCCCTTCTCGGGCTTCTGGCCGAAGGTCGCGCTGGTGCGGGCAACCATCATCGCCGACATGCCCTGGTTGGCCGCCGCGATCCTCGTCTCGGGCTTTCTCATGACGATCGCCAGCGCGCGGGTCTTCGCGCTCGCCTTCTGGCGCCCGGCACCGGAACTCGTGGAGTTGGCGGAGATGGAGAGGGAGGCAGCGCCGGCGCGAAGTCTCTACGGCCCCTCGTCGCTGACCCCGCTCCTCGCCCTGGCGGTCTTCGTTCTTGCCGCCGGCCTGTGGCCGGAATGGCTGGCCCGGTTGACAGACACGGCGGCGGCGGGAGTCATCGACCCTGCGGCCTATCTGTCGTCGGTGTTCGGAGATGCCCCATGACAATGCTGTTGTTCAACCTCGTGCTGGCGGTGTTGTGGGTGATCGTCTCCGGCTCTTTCACCCTTCTCAATTTGTTGTTCGGCTTTCTGCTCGGCGCAGGGGCGCTGTACCTGATCCGCGAGCAAGGCCGCACGAGCTACATCGGGCGGGCGGGGCTGGCCGTTTCGCTGTTCCTGAATTTCCTGGTCGAGCTGCTGAAGTCGGCTTGGCGGGTGGCGGTGGTGGTGCTCAGTCCGAACATGAACCTCAAGCCGGGCATCCTGGCGTTTCCGCTGCGGGTCAAGAGCGACGCGGAGATCACGCTGCTGGCGAACATGATCACGCTGACGCCGGGGACGCTGTCGGTCGACGTGTCGGATGACCGCTCGACACTCTACATCCATGCTTTCGACTGCTCGGATCCGGAGGCGGCGAAAGCCGAAATCCGTGACGGTTTCGAAGCCCGGATACTGGAGGCTTTTCGATGAGCCTCAACGAATTCGCGGTGGCGTTCTTCGAGCTGGCGCTGACTGGCGCGCTGATCCTGCTCTGTATCGCCTTCCTGCTGACGGTGATCCGTATCCTCCTGGGGCCGACGCTGCCCGACCGGGTTCTGGCGCTGGACGTCCTGACCAACGTGGCGATCGGCTTCATCGCGGTGATCGCCCTCGACAGCGGCTACACGCTTTACGTGGATGTCGCGATCGGACTCAGTCTTGTGGGCTTCCTCGCTACCGTTGCCTTTGCCCGCTTCATCCTCTCTCGGGGCAAGAGCGAGCACGTATCGCAAGACAGGCCGCAGCCGACCCAACCGGAAGCCGTTCCGCATTCAGAAGGGCGCCCGACATGATCTCCGACCTCGTCCTGATCCTGGCGGGCCTGCTTGTTCTCGCCGGCTCCGCCTTTGCGGCCATCGCCGCGCTCGGCATCCTGCGCCTGCCCGACGTCTATACGCGCATGCACTCGGCCTCGAAGGCCGGTGCGGTCGGTGCCGGCATGCTGCTCCTGGCGCTGGCGCTGACGTCGGACTCGACACCCGCGGCGCTCCGTGCGCTGGCGGCAGTCGTCTTCATCCTGCTAACGGCGCCGCTCGCGGCCCATCTGCTTGCCAAGGCAGCCTATTCCGTTGGCTATGAGCTGGGACCGGAATCGGTGCTCGACGAGATGCCGCCGCCGCAGCCGAGGAATGTCGGTTCGCCGTCACCGGACAGCGTCCGCGATGCGCCGCCGCCGGTGGTTGACCGGGCATGAGGCGCACCGCGAAACGCTGATGACGGCGCTCCTCATCCTGTTCGCCGGCCTCTTCGGCGCTGCCGGCGTCGCCGGCGCGGCCATGGCGGCACATGGCGGCGAGGTGCGGCTGGTCGCGACGGCCGCGGCGATAGCACTGGTCCACGCCCCCGCACTCCTTGCTCTCGCAGCGCTGCGGCCGCATCTGCGGCGCTGGGCGGATGCCGGCGGCCTCGTGATGATCGCCGGGGTGCTGCTCTTCTCCGGCGATCTCGCCACCCGCGTGCTGCTCGGCGACCGGCTCTTCGCCAACGCGGCGCCGATTGGGGGAGGACTCCTCATCGCCGCATGGCTGATCGTGACCGCGTCCGGCGTCGTGCGGGCGGTGGCCGCAGGGGCCAATGAGCCGACGGACGGAAGGGGGCGGGAGCGATGACCGGTTTCGACGCAAGCCTGTTCGAGGGCAGGACCATCGTCGTCACGGGCGCCGGGCGCGGTATCGGCGCGGCCATCGCGCGCGCCTTCCTCGCCTGCGGCGGGATTGTCGTCGCACACGCGGGACGATCGCTCGAACACGCCGAGGCGGATCTTCTCGCCGGCCTGCGGGAGGCTCACCGGGAACGGCTGACGCTGCTGACCGGCGATCTTGCCGCCCGCGACGGCGGAGAGCGTCTCGCCGCCGCCATTCGCGCGGCCGTGCCCGGCGCGATCGACGTCCTGATCAACAACGCCGGGACGATGGGCGGCCGCGTGGCCGCAGGCGACGTGAAGCCGGCCCAGTACGACAAGGTGCTCGACCTCAACATCCGCTCGGTGGTGGCGCTGACCACGGCGCTCCTGCCGGCACTGCGGGAGGCGGACGCGGCGGCCATCGTCAACACGTCGTCGATTTCGGCCACGATCGGCGGCAGTCCCGGCTCGTCGCTCTATTCGGCCTCGAAGGCCTTCATCTCAACATGGACGCGGGCGCTGGCCAGGGAACTCGCGCCCGACTGCATCCGCGTCAACGCCGTCTCGCCCGGCACGATCATGACGGATTTCCACCGACGATACTCCTCGTCGGAAAAGCTTGCGGCGACAGCGGAAACAATCCCGTTGCGCCGGCTCGGCACAGCCGAGGAATGCGCTCCGGCCTATCTGTTCCTCGCCAGCAACGTCCTGTCCGGCTACATCACGGGACAGGTCGTCGAGGTGAACGGCGGCCAGTTCATGGGCTGAAGCCCGGGGCTCCGGCGTCGCCGCCGGAAGCATGGCGCCCTCACATCGAGACGATCTCGCGGGTCGCGTCGAAGGCGATGTCCTTGTTGCGATCCATGATGTAGCGCAGGTCCCACGCGTCCTTGCACAGATAGACCGGCCGGCCGTCGCGATCGCGCGAGACGTGGGTGATGTTCTCCTTGATGAAGGCCTGCAGCTTCGTCTCGCTTTCCGAGTGGATCCAGCGAGCGACGTTGAACGGCACCGGCTCGAAGCTGACGTCCGCCTTGTATTCGCCGGCAATGCGCGAGGCGAGGACGTCGAGCTGCAGCGGCCCGACGACGCCGACGATCCAGTCCGACCCAATCGACGGGCGGAACACCTGGACGAGGCCTTCCTCGGCGAGGTCCTCCAACCCACGGCGCAGCTGCTTCAGCTTCATGGAATCTTCCAGCCGCACCCGTCGCAGCACTTCCGGCGCGAAGGCGGGAAGACCGGTGAAGCGAAAGGCTTCTCCTTCGGTCAGCGTGTCGCCGACCCTGAGCGTGCCGTGGTTCGGGATGCCGATGACGTCGCCGGCATAGGCCTCTTCGGTCAGCGCCCGCTCCTGGGCGAAGAAGTAGATCGGGTTCGACACGGCGATCGGCTTGCCGGAGCGCACGTGGTCGAGCTTCATGCCGCGCCTGAAATGTCCCGAGCAGAAGCGCACGAAGGCGACGCGGTCCCGGTGCTTGGGGTCCATGTTGGCCTGCACCTTGAAGACGAAGCCCGAGACCTTGTCGCCGTCGGGGTCGACGGGTCCGTTGTCGGAAGGCTGCGGGCGCGGCGACGGCGCGTGCGCCGCAATCAGGTCCATCAGCTGGTCGACCGCGAAATTCTGCAGCGCGCTGCCGAAGATCACCGGGGTGAGATGGCCCTGGCGGTAGGCTTCCGCGTCGAAATCGGCATACCCTTCGGCAGCGAGTTCCGCGGAGTCGCGGAACGCCGCGTAGATGTCGGCGGGCAGGGCCTTGACCAGCGCTGGGTCGTCGAGACCGCCTTCGTAGTGCACCTTCTTGCCGCTGCCGGCGAACAGGAAGTCGTTCTCGGCAAGATTGTAGCAGCCCTTGAACAGCCCGCCCTGGCCGACCGGCCAGACGACCGGTGCGACGGTCAGCGCAAGCTGCGCCTCGATCTCGTCCAGCAGCTCGAACGGATCGAGCCCTTCGCGGTCCACCTTGTTGACGAAGGTGATGATCGGGATGTCGCGCAGCCGGCAGATCTCGAACAGCTTGCGAGTCTGCGCCTCGATGCCCTTGGCCGCGTCGATGACCATGATGGCGCTGTCGACTGCGGTCAGCGTCCGGTAGGTGTCCTCGGAGAAGTCGCTGTGGCCCGGCGTGTCGAGCAGGTTGAAGGTGATGCCGTCCCGCTCGAACGTCATCACCGAGGACGTCACCGAGATGCCGCGGTTCTTCTCGATGTCCATCCAGTCGGATTTGGCGCGCCGCCCGTTTCCCTTCGAGCGCACGGCCCCCGCCATCTCGATGGCGCCGCCCGCCAGCAGGAGCTTCTCGGTCAGCGTCGTCTTGCCGGCGTCGGGGTGCGAGATGATCGCGAAGGTGCGGCGGGTGCGATGCCCCGACGCCGCGTTCGCGGTGGATGGGCTCGTCTCGGCTAAAGCGGTCGCGCTCACGATATCGGTCCTGTCTGGCTGCGGGTGGTGCCGAGTGCAGCCGGCGGCGAGGGGAGGCCGCGGCGGCAGCACATCCTTCGTCACCTTCGCGGCGATCACGGCAGTTGGTCGGAAATAGTCTCTTTCCGCCGCGATTGCACGGGGCGTGGCGCCGCTTGGACCCGAAATGCGGCCGAAGCGGCGAGCCCGCCTCGGCGCCCCGACCGTCCGGGACCTTCCGAGCGGCAGGACCGAGCAGCGGTCAGCGCTGCCGGGAGCGGCGCTCCAGAAAGGCCAGCAGCAGGGCCGCAGGAACGGCGAAAGCGAGATTGCCGGCGGACAGCCGCGGCCTCGTTCCGCGTCGTGCCGAGGTGTCGGGCGATGCTGCCATATCGCCGGCTTCCGGCGTTCCGGCCACTGTATCGGCCACCGTCGCGCCGCGGCTTCCCATGGCGCTCTCCGGCGGCGTGGTGGTGTCCCTCGCCGTTTGAAGCTCCATCTCGCTGTTGAGTTCGCCGCCGACGATGAGGATCGTGACCGCCAGCCAGATCCACGTCAGGAAGCCGATCAGCGCCCCGAGCGAACCGTAGGTCTCGTTGTACGAGCCGAAATTCGCGACATACCAGGAGAACAGGGCCGATACCGCCAGGATGACGAAGACGGAAAGGATCGTTCCCGGCGTGATCCACTGCCACTTCGCGTTCGCCCGATCCGGGCCCCACCGGAACAGCGCCGCTATCGCCAGCGAGGCGATCACGAAGAGCAGGACATAGGAGCCGATGCGGATCAGCCATTCGGTCGCGCTGCCGAGGCCGATCAGATTGAGGACACCGGGCACCACCACCACCACGCCGATCATGCAGATGATGCCGACGATGCCCGACAGCGTGAAGGCCAGGGACGTCGCCGTGAGCTTGGCAAAGCCCCTTGTCTCGTTTTCCTCGTAGGCGACGTTCATCGCCTCGAAGAGAGACTTCATCCCGGCATTGGCGCTCCAGAGCGCGATCGCCAGCGAGATGGCGAAGGTCAGGCCGAGCGTCGTGCGGCCACCCGAGGCCAGCCGCTCCATCTGCTCCTCGAGGATCTCCATGCCGCCGCCCGGGACGATCCCGCTGAGCATCTGGGTGTGATCCTGGATCGAGGCAGGGTCGAAGAACAGGCCGTAGATGGAGATCAGGGCGGAGAGGCCCGGTACCATCGCCAGCAGCAGGTAGTAGGTCACTCCCGCGGCGATCAGCATGACGCGGTCTTCGCTGATCTCCCCGTAGACCCGCCAGAGGATTTCCTTCCAGCCCCGCGCCGGGATTTCGGAGGGTTTGGCTGCGTCGCGGCCGCGGGAAGATTGGTTCATCGGTACACTCTGGGGTTCCTGGAAGTTGGCGGAGGTATTCCCGGTTCAGCTTCTTCCAACGGCCGCTGCCCGATCCTGTTCCCGTCCGGGCGCGCAGGGCGGTGCAGGCGGCCGACCGCTCCGTCGGCATCGACCCGGCCGGCCCGAAGGCAGCCCGAAGGCCCCTGTTCGCCCGGACGCGGCCTTCGTTCCGGCCGCGCGACGGGTTCCCGCGCCGTGATTTTTGATCGTCCGGTCAAAAATTTGACCTGCCGATAAATTCGGATCATTCTAATCTTCGTCCCCGCACGGCGCGTGACGAGCCGGGCGGCTCGGACATACGCGCCTGGGGAGTGCCGCGATGAACGAAGCCCGACCGA
>DASYHY010000081.1:0-3876 GCA_036252795.1 Aurantimonas sp.
GGCCGGACAGGAAGCGATCCTTCCCGTCGACGACGAGGTGCGCCACTGGGTGGCGAGCCCCGCGGCCGCCGTCGGCTTCCTGCTGCACGCCGCCACCATGGACACCGACATGCTGGGGCCCCGCCGGGCGCTGAGCATGCCCGGCCTCTCGGTGACGATCGCCGAGATGATCGAGGCGCTGCGCGAAGTGGCCGGCGAGGAGGTCGCCGCCCGGATCCGCCGCGAGCCGGACGCCACGATCGAGAAGATCGTCGCGGGCTGGCCGCGGGACTTCGACGCCACCCGCGCCGCCGAGGCCGGCTTCACCGCCGATCCCGACTTCGCCAGCATCATCCGCGCGCACATCGCCGACGAAGCGGCGCGAGGCGCGTGAGCGATGGGAGGCCCCTTTATGACGCCAGACCGGACGAGGCAGAATCGATGACACAACCTTTGCGCGTCGGCTTCGTGGGCGTCGGCATGATGGGCCACGGCATGGCGAAGAACATCGTCGAGGCCGGCCATGGCCTGACCGTGCTCGCCCACAGGAACCGGGAGCCGGTCGAGGACCTCAAGGCCCGCGGCGCGGTCGAAGCCGGCAGCATCGCCGAGCTGGCCAGAGGCTCGGACGTGATCTTTCTCTGCCTGCCCGGCAGCCCGCAGGTGGAGGCGGCGGTCGCCGCGATCCTCGGTGCCGAGCCGAAGGGCAAGACCATCATCGACACCTCGACCAGCAATCCGGTCTCCACGCGCGCACTGGCCGAGCGCTGCGGCGACGTCGGCGCGACGCTGATCGACGCGCCGCTGTCGCGCACCCCGAAGGAAGCCTGGGAAGGCACGCTCGACACGATGGTCGGCGCCAGCGAGGCGGATTTCGAGCGCGTCCGGCCGCTGCTGGAGACGTGGGCGGCCAAAATCGTGCGGGTCGGCGAGACCGGCGCCGGGCACACGATGAAGCTCCTCAACAACTTCGTCTCGCTCGGCTATGCCTCGATCTATTCCGAGGCGCTGGCGATCGGCGCCAAGAACGGCATCGACCCGGCGACCTTCCACGGCGTCATCGGCGGCGGCCGGATGGACTGCGGCTTCTACCAGACCTTCATGCAGTACGTCGTCGGACGCGACCGCGACGCCCACAAGTTCGCCCTGCGCAACGCCCACAAGGACATGCGCTACGTCGTCTCGCTCGCCAACGAGAGCGGCATCGCCTCGCACGTCTCCTCGGCCGTCAAGAATGGTCTGGCGACGGCGGAATCGCTCGGGCGCGGCGACGACTATCTGCCGATGCTCGCGGACGTGGTTGCGGAACTGAACGGCATCAAACGCGACGGCGGCACCGGACGTTGAGCGATGGACGCGGCAAGGGGCGAAGGAGGACGGAGCTGACCAAACCCGACGCCCCCGGCGCCAGCGGTCGCGCGCGGGCACCCGCCGCCGGTGGATCGCGTCCCCGGCCCAGCCTTCAGGGCGTCGCGTCCATGCCGGCGCGCGAGCGAGCCTATCGCGAGCTGAAGTTCCGCATTCTCGAAGGCCGGCTTCCCCCCGGCACGACGCTGCTCGAGACGGAAGTCGCCGCCCTCCTGTCGATGAGCCGCACCCCGATCCGCGAGGCGCTGATCAAGCTCGACGAGGAAGGGCTGGTCAATGTCCGCCCGCGCCACGGCGTCACCGTGCGATCGCAGTCGCTGGACGATCTCGCCGAGATCTACGAGGTTTTCTCCGCCCTCGAGGTGGTGGCCGCGCGGCTTCTGGCGCGGCGCGGCCTGTCTGAGGCGGAAACCGCGCGCCTGCACGGGCTGATGGCGCAGATGGAGCGGGCGACGAAGCGCGACGACGTCGCGCAATGGTCGCAGCTCGACGACCATTTCCATTCCGAGATCGTCGCCTTGTGTGGCAACAGCCGGCTGCAGACGACGCTACGCCAGTACTGGGACCAGCAATATCGCGCCCGCATGGCGATCGTGCCGCTGCGCCCCCGCCCCTCGCAATCGGACGAGGAGCACCGGGCAATCGTCGCTGCCATCGCCGCCCGCGACGAGGCGGAGGCGGGACGGCTCCACCAGATGCACCGCGACCGCACGGACCAGCAGGCGCTGGAGCTGCTGCGGCTCCACGCCGGCCCGATCGTGCCGGATCTGGCGGAAGACCAGACATGATCGCCGCAGGGCGCCGGTAACGTATACGTTGCGCCGCGGTGCGCGCCATGCGATGAGCCTTGCAGCATTTTCGGGAGGGGAAAGAGGATGAACAAGATCGATCTGGAGGGGCGCACCGCGGTCATCACGGGCGGCGCCCGGGGCATCGGCCTTGCGACGGCGGAACGGGTCGTCGCCAGCGGCGGGTCGGTGGTGATCTGGGATGTCGACGGCGGCGCCGTCGACGCGGCGGTCGCGCAGCTCGGCGACAGGGCCAGCGGCCGCGCGGTGGAACTCACCGACGCCGGCGCCGTCGAGGAAGCGGCGCGCGCCGCCGGGCGCATCGACGTCCTCGTCAACAATGCCGGCATCACTGGCGGCAACGGCAAGACCTGGGAGCTCAGCCCGGAGATCTGGCGCAAGACCGTCGAGGTCAATCTCGTGGCCCCGTTCCTGACCAGCCGAGCGGTGGTGCCGCTGATGCTGGAGAACGGCTACGGGCGCATCGTCAACGTCGCCTCCATCGCCGGCAAGGAGGGCAATCCCAACGCCTCGCACTATTCGGCGTCGAAGGCCGGGCTGATCGGCCTGACCAAGTCGCTCGGCAAGGAGCTCGCTGGCACCGGCATCCTCGTCAACTGCATCACGCCGGCCGCGGCCCGCACCGCGATCTTCGACCAGATGAGCCAGGAGCACATCGACTACATGCTGTCGAAGATCCCGCTCGCCCGCTTCGTCGAGCCGGCGGAAGTGGCGGCGATGATCGTCTGGCTCGCCTCGGAAGACTGTTCCTTCTCGACCGGCGCCGTGTTCGACATTTCCGGCGGCCGCGCCGTCTACTGATACCGGGCCCCGCCGTCCCAAGGAGTACCCCCATGGCCATCGCCCACGTGACGCTGATCGGCACCGGCCTGATGGGCGCGCCCATGGCCCGCAACATCGCAAGGGCCGGTTTCGCCGTCACCGTCTGGAACCGCACGCCGGCCAAGGCCGAGGCGCTGGCGGACGTCGCAACGGTCGCCGCCGATCCGCGCGCCGCGGTGGAAAGCGCCGATGCGGTGATCACCATGGTCGACAACTCGCCGGTGGTGACGGAGATCTATTTCGGCGAAGAGGGCGTGGTGGACGCCGCGCCGGAGGGCGCGCTGTTCATCGACATGTCGTCGATCCAGCCTGCCGTGGCGCGCGATCACGCCGCCGCCATCGAGCAGGCCGGCCGGCGCCATCTCGACGCCCCGGTCTCGGGCGGGGAGAAGGGCGCGACCGAGGGCACGCTGGCGATCATGGCCGGCGGCCGGCAGGAGGATTACGACGAGGCCGAGAAGCTGCTGGCGGCGATGGGCCGGCCGACCCTCGTCGGCGTCCATGGCGCCGGCCAGGTGGCCAAGCTCGCCAATCAGGTGATCGTCGCGGTGACGATCGGCGCGGTCTCCGAGGCGATGCTTCTCGCGCAGGAAGGCGGCTGCGATCCGGCGGCGCTGCGCTCCGCCCTGATGGGCGGCTTTGCCACCTCGCGCATCCTCGACCTCCACGGCGAGCGGATGGCCGAGCGCAACTGGGTGCCGGGGGGACCGCTGGCGCTGCAGTTGAAGGACATCGAGAACGCGCTGGAGGTGGCGCGCGCCGCCGGCCTCAGGCTGCCGCTGACCGAAATGGCCCGCGACGCTTTCCACGCCCTTACCCACGAGATGAGCATGGGCCGCCACGACCATGCGGCGTATCTGCGCTGGCTGGAGGCGATCAACCCCGGCAAGCGGCTGGG
>DASYHY010000082.1:0-5041 GCA_036252795.1 Aurantimonas sp.
TCGTCCGAAATGAAGCGGATGCCCGCCTGATCCGCATACTCGACCAGCCGGCGAAGCTCGTCCCGCGGCGTCATCGTCCCCGTGGGATTCGCGGGGCTCGCGACGAGGACGCCGGCGACGGGGCTCGCCTCGTGCAGGCGCCGCAGATGGTCGGCGGTGAAGACGTAGCCGGTCGAGGCGTCGACCTCCTGCTCCACGGGGACCAGCCCCAGCGCCCGCAGGATGTTGCGATAAGCAGGATAGCCGGGCGCCGCGATGGCGATCCTGTCGCCCGGGTCGAAGGCCGCGAGAAACGCCAGGTTGAAGCCGGCCGACGAACCGGTCGTCACCATGATCCGCTCCGGCCCGACGGCCTGGCCGTAGGCCTCCTGATAATGCCGGGCGATCCGCTCGCGCAGGTCGCTGCGGCCGAGCGCGTCGGTGTAGGCGACCCGGCCGTGGTCGAGCATGGACCGCGCCGCATCCCGCGCAGCCTGCGGCGCCGGCGCGGCGGGCTGGCCGACGGCGAGCGAGATCACCTTCTCGCCGCGGGCGATCATCCGGTTCGCCTCCGCGAGCACGTCCATCGCCCGGAAAGGGTCGATCTCGGAGCGGCGGGAGGGAGTGAGGACGCGGGCTGTGGTCACGGATCGTTCCTGTCGAAGGGCTGGGGCGGCGGATGCGGGGGGAGCGCCTTCATAGACTTGATCAGCGCCCGTCAGCTAGGGTCGGCATCGCAATAAGCCGCACCCTCTCGCGTCTGCCTCTCAAAATCGCCGGATTGCCGTGACGAAACATGGGGAGGACGGTTCATGCTCGAGTAGCAGTCGTCGCAGGGAAGACGGTCGATACCGGGGGTCATTTTTGATGAAGCGCCTTTTGCCTCGCCTCTGCCGGCACGTCGCGGTGCTCGCCACGGCGCTGTCCGTTGCCTTGGCGCCCGCCGCCGCACAATCGCGCAGCGACAAGTCCAGATTGCCGGTCGTGCGCGACGCGGAGATCGAGGCGCTGGTGGCCGACTATGCGCGGCCGATCCTCCAGGCGGCCGGGTTGTCGCGATCCGGGATTCAGATCGTCCTCGTCAATTCGCCCGGCTTCAACGCATTCGTGGCCGGACGGCGCATCTTCATCAACACCGGTGCGATCACCGCGACCGAGACGCCGAACCAGCTCATCGGCATCATCGCCCACGAGATCGGCCACCTTGCCGGCGGCCATCAGCAGCGGCTGCGCGAGCAGCTGGAGCGGTCCCAGACGATCGCCATCGTCGCGGGCCTGCTGGGTGCCGGCATCGCTGTGGCGGGCGCCAGCACCGGCGCGGGGGGAGCGGCGCAGGCAGGTGCAGGCCTGATGAGCGGCGGCAGCGCCGCTGCCCAGCGCAGTCTCCTGAGCTATCAAAGGGGCGAGGAATCGGCCGCCGACCGGACCGCCCTCACCTATCTCGAAAGCACCGGCCAGTCCCCCCGAGGCCTGCTCGAGACTTTCACGATCCTGGACCGCAACAACCTCTTTGCCTCCGGCCGGTCCAACTATCTGTCGTCCCACCCGATGCCGCGGGAACGGATCGCGGCGCTGGAAGCGGCAGCGCGCGAAAGCCGACATTTTGACCGCGCCGATCCCCCTGCCCTCGCGGAACGCCACAATTTCGCCAGGGCGAAGATCGCGGCCTATAACGGGGGCGCCGGCGATGTCCGCCGGCTGTTCGCGCGCGACCCGCGCAGCCTCCCCGCGCTCTACGGCGACGCCATCGCGACGCAGCTGGCGGGCTCGACGGCCTCGGCCCTGCAGAAGATCGATGCGCTGATCGTCGCCCGCCCCGACAGTCCCTGGTTCCACGAGATGCGCGGCGAGACGCTGATGGCCGCCGGTCGTGCGTCGGAAGCCGCCGCCGCCTATGCGAGAGCCGCCAAGCTAGACAGCACCGGCTCCGGCCTGCTGAAGGCGCAGGTGGGCCAGGCCATCGTCTCCGGTGGCGACCGCTCGCAGATGCAGAAGGCCATCGAGCTGATCCGCGCCGGCCTGCAGGCCGATCCCGCCAACGCCTCGGCCTATCGCTTCCTCGCCATGGCCTACGGCAATATCGGCGAGGTCGGGCAGGCCGAGCTTGCCACCGCGGAAGGCTACTGGCATGCCGGTAACATTCGCCAGGCGCAGATCTTCGCCACACGTGCCCAGCAGAAGCTCAAGCGGGGCTCACCGTCGTGGCTGCAGGCGCAGGACATCATCCAGGCCAAGCCCCGGTCGTGAAACATGAGGAATTGGCGCACATGATCCGAACCATTCTCGCAGTCGCGGGCTTCGCTCTGACGTTCCCCGCCGCGGCCCAGACCGAACAGTCGACATTCGACGCCGAGGCGAAGCAGGCAATCGAGACGATCGTCCACCAGTATCTGGTGGAGCATCCGGAAGTGCTTCTGGAGGCGCTGGACTCGCTGGAGGCGAAGCGGGCCACGGAGCAGATGGCGTCGCAGAAGGCGGCGATCGGGAAGTTCGGGGAGGAACTCTTCGCGTCGCCGGAGGGGACGGTGCTCGGCAATCCCGACGGCGACGTGAGCGTCGTGGAGTTCTTCGATTACAATTGCGGCTACTGCAAGCACGCTCTGGCGGACATGGACGCACTGATCGCGGCCGATCCCGATCTCCGATTCGTGCTGAAGGAGATCCCCGTGCTCGGACCGCAGTCGGTCGAGGCGAGCCGTGTCAGTCTCGCCGTTAGGGAGACGGCGCCGGAGCGCTATGCGGATTTCCATCGCGCGCTCCTCGGAAGGCGTGGCGTGGCCGACGAGGCCAGCGCACTCGCCGTTGCGGAGGATCTCGGGCTCGAGGTGGCGGCCCTGCGCACGGCCATGGCGTCACCGGCTGTTTCCCAGGCGCTCGCCGAATCGAACGAGATCGCCGAGGGCCTCGCGATCAACGGCACGCCGACCTACGTCTTTCCCGATGCCGTCATGGCCGGAGCGGTCGGAGCCGATGCCCTGGCCGCCGCCCTGGCCAATGTCAGGGACTGCGGAAGCACCACCTGCTGACCGCATGGTGCAGCCGAACCGGCAAAAGCGCTCCAGTGCTTTCCCCGCGGGCGCGATGGCTTTATAGGGACTGGCACGCGCGCCGAACGGACGCAGCCGATCCGCAACCGAACGAGGGTCGATGACCTCGACGATCTATATCCTCAACGGACCGAACCTCAATACGCTCGGCCGGCGCGAACCTGCGATCTACGGGTCCGCGACGCTTGCCGATGTCGAGGCGAATTGCCGGAAGGCGGCCGAGGCTGCCGGCTTCGGCATCGTGTTCCGGCAATCGAACCACGAGGGCGAACTGGTCGAGTGGATTCACGAGGCCCGCGAAGAGGCGGCAGCGATCATCATCAACGCCGGCGCCTATACCCACACCTCGCTCGCCATCCACGACGCGCTCCGCTATTTCGACAAGCCGATCGTCGAGGTGCACCTCACCAATATTCACGCGCGCGAGGAGATCCGGCACAAGAGCCTCATCGCGCCAATCGCGTTGGGCGCGATCGTCGGCTTCGGGCCGCAGGGCTACGAGTTGGCCATCACCGCCCTCAAGACGCGCCTCACCTAGAGCATCGGGGCCGAGCGGCCGAAGGAAAAAGATGTCCAGAGAAGATCACAACCTCGACCCGGCGCTGGTGCGCGAACTGGCGACCATCCTCAATGACACCGACCTGACGGAAATCGAGATAGAGCGCGGCTCGGTCAGGGTCCGCGTGTCGCGACAGAAGGACTACGCCGTCGGCCATCCGCAGCCGATGCAGTATCTGCAGGCGGCGCCAGCCCCGATGCAGAGCGGCTCGGGCGCCCCCCAGGCTTCCGCACCGGCTCCGGCACCCGCGGCTCCCACGGGTCCCGAGCCCGGCAGCGTGCCCTCGCCGATGGTCGGAACGGTCTATCTCGCCTCGGCGCCGGGAGCGAAGAACTTCGTCGAGGTCGGCCAGCAGGTCGCGGAGGGGGAGACCCTGCTGATCATCGAGGCGATGAAGACGATGAACCAGATCCCGGCGCCGCGTGCCGGTCGGATCACCCGCATCTGCGTCGAGAATGCCCAGCCAGTGGAATACGGCGAAGCCCTCGTCGTGATCGCGTAAGGGCCCGGCATGTTCAAGAAGGTCCTGATCGCCAACCGCGGCGAGATCGCGCTGCGGGTCCTGAGGGCCTGCAAGGAACTCGGCATTCCGACGGTCGCTGTGCACTCGACGGCGGACAACATCGCCATGCACGTGCGCCTCGCCGACGAGAGCGTCTGCATCGGCCCGCCGCCCTCGCGCGACAGCTATCTCAACATTCCGCAGATCGTCGCGGCGTGTGAGATATCCGGCGCCGACGCGGTGCATCCGGGCTACGGTTTCCTGTCGGAGAACGCCCGTTTCGCCGACATCCTGGACGCGCACAACATCACCTTCATCGGCCCGACGGCGGACCACATCCGGATCATGGGCGACAAGATCGAGGCCAAGCGCACCGCCATGCGCCTCGGGATCCCTGTCGTGCCGGGTTCGGCCGGTGCGGTGACCGACGACAACGAGGCGCTGCGGGTCGCCGACGAGATCGGTTTTCCGGTCCTGGTCAAGGCTTCCGCCGGCGGCGGCGGTCGCGGCATGAAGGTCGCGCGCTCGCGGGCCGACCTGTCGATGGCTTTGGCGACCGCCCGCAGCGAGGCCGGTGCCGCGTTCGGGGACGACGCCGTCTATATCGAGAAATACCTCGAGAAGCCCCGTCACATCGAGGTGCAGGTATTCGGCGACGGCGCAGGGAACGCGATCCATCTCGGCGAGCGCGACTGTTCGCTGCAGCGACGCCACCAGAAGGTCTGGGAAGAGGCCAACTCCCCTGCCCTGACGGAGGAGCAGCGCGGGAGGATCGGCGGGATCTGCGCCGATGCCATTGCCAAGCTCGGCTATCGCGGCGCGGGTACGATCGAATTCCTGTACGAGAACGGCGAGTTCTTCTTCATCGAGATGAACACGCGCCTGCAGGTGGAGCATCCGGTGACGGAGGCCATTACCGGCCTCGATCTCGTCCATGAGCAGATCCGCGTGGCG
>DASYHY010000083.1:0-13193 GCA_036252795.1 Aurantimonas sp.
TCGGCTTCGCACTGAAGATCGACGATGGCGCGACCCGCGCCAGCGAGGCGCTCGCAGCAGCTGTCGTCGCCAAGGCCTTGCGCCATGAGGACGCCTCGCTTGCCGCGCGGTTCGACGATCTGGCGACCCGGACATTGCGCAACTGGGAAAAGCGCGAGGTCGGCGAGATCCGGGTAACGGAACTGCGATGACGCGGAGACCTTCGGATCCGTCCCACGAATCGTTTTCGACTTGACCGTCCGGCGAACAGGCGTAGTCTGTTCTTGCGTCCGTGACGCAGCGGGAGGTTAGCAATGGAACCACCTCAGCACGATGCCGCCTAGACGATAGGGTTTGTTGTCCGGGATCCTTTCCAGCGGCTATTCACTGACACGCCTTGGGAGCGGTTTATCGAGCCGCCGGAGTCGTGGAACAGGCTCAACCTAACCGCTCCCCAGGTGCGCCGCCGATCCGGGCGGTAAGTCTCTGCCTTTCTTCGCAATGGCCTCGCTTACGTCCAGTCGCTCTTCGGCGACTCGCTCTTGCGGCTCGTCTGCGTCGCTGCCCTGCCGGTTCGCCGCCCGCGAGCGGGCGCCGTCGGCGTCAACCTGATGCGGACGCTGCCACCTTCCGGATCCTCCACGTCGAACAGTCCCGTCGATCGAACCAGATCGCTCAGCTTCTTGAACCCGTAGGTGCGCGGATCGAAATCCGACGCGAGGTTGAGGAGTTGCTTGCCGAAATTGCCGAGATTCACCCAGCCATCCTCGGTGTCCATCTGGTCGATCACCCGCTTCAGCAGCTCCGCCGCCTGTTGCGGTTTCGCCAGAGGCGCCGGCGCGTCCTTGCCGTCATCCTTCTCGGCGGTGATGCGCTGCGGCAGCAGGTTCTCGGTATAGATGAACCGCCGGCAGGCCTGGCGAAAACTCTCCGGCGTCTTCTGCTCGCCGAACCCGTAGACGTCCACGCCCTGCTCGCGGATGCGGGCGGCGAGGCGGGTGAAGTCGCTGTCCGACGAGACCAGGCAGAAGCCGTCGAAGCGTCCGCTGTGCAGGAGATCCATGGCGTCGATCACCAGCGTGATGTCCGAGGCGTTCTTGCCGGTCGTGTAGGCGAATTGCTGCTGCGGGATGATGGCGTGGCGCGACAGGATGTCGGCCCAGCCCTTCGACCGGGTGCTGGAGAAGTCGCCATAGATCCGCCGGACGCTGGCTTCGCCGATCTTCGCGATTTCCTCGAACAAGCCGTCGGCGATGCGCGCCGAGGCGTTGTCGGCGTCGATCAGCACGGCAAGGCGCAGCGTACGGTCAGCTCGGATGGAGGACATCGTGGGTTCCTTGCGCTGGAGCGGCCCTGCGTCGCACGCCGCAACCGGCCCGCAATACGCTGCCGGGCAATCCGCGACAACCGGCCCACGCACCGTTCGCCCCGGCGACATCGGCGCGCTTAGCTGGGAGGGGCAGGATCGGCGCCAAAGTCGAGCTTGTCCAGGATGGCGTCCGCGACCGCGCTGGGCGCTCGTTCGCCGGCCCGTACCGCCGCTTCGCCGGCTTCCAGCGCTGCACGCACACCCTTGTCGGCGAGGATGCGGCGCCGGATGCCGTCGTCGATGGCCGCCTTGAGCCAGCGGACACGCTGCTCGGCACGACGCGTGGCGAAGCTGCCGTTCGCTTCATGAACATCGCGGAAGCGCTGGATCTGCTCCCAGATATCGCCGAGCCCGTCGCCGCTGAGGCCCGAGACGGTCAGGACCGGCACGGTCCATGTGGCGGATTGGGGAGCCAGGATGTTGAGGGCGGAGCGGATTTCGGCTGCCGCGGTTTTGGCCCGGACAAATTCGTCGCCGTCCGCCTTGTTCATGGCGATGATGTCCGCGATCTCGAGAATGCCTTTCTTGATCCCCTGCAACTCGTCGCCGCCGCCCGCGATCATCAGCAGCAGCACCAGGTCGACCATCTCGGCGACCATGATCTCCGACTGGCCGACGCCCATCGTCTCGACGATCACCACGTCGAAGCCGGCGGCCTCGCAGAGGAGCATGGTCTCCCGGGTCCGGGCGGCGACGCCGCCGAGCGTGCCGGAGGAGGGAGAGGGCCGGATGTAGGCGGAAGGATCGACGCTCAGCCGCGGCATGCGTGTCTTGTCGCCCAGTATGGACCCGCCGGTGCGGGTCGAGGACGGATCGACGGCCAGGACCGCGACCTTGTGGCCTTGGGCGGTAAGCATCGTGCCGAACGCGTCGATCAGCGTGGACTTGCCGACGCCTGGAACGCCGCTCAGCCCGATCCGGATCGATCCGCCTGTGTGTCGGGCCAGACGGTCGAGAATCGCCCCCGCCGCAGCGCGGTGGTCCGCCCGCGTCGATTCCACCAGCGTGATCGCACGGCTCAAGGCCGCGCGACTGCCCTGTCGCACGCCCTTCGCCAGATCGTCGGGATCGATTTGCCTGCCCATGTCGCTCTTTGCATAGAAGCGGCAGGGGCGCCTGTCGACGGCAACGCACAGGTCGAGTGGGAAACATTCCCGATCTGGATCGCGTCCACGCTCACGGCTTTTGTCATGGAACGGTATGCGCTACATTCCCGTATTGTGGGTGCCAAAGGAGCGATCGGCCTCCTGTCGGTTGCCCTCAACTTTGGGAGAGATACAATGGCCTGGAACAAGCCCGTCATCACGGAAGTCTGCGTCGCAATGGAAATCAACGGCTACATGCCGATCGAATTCTGATTGTCTGCAGAAACCAATAGCCGCGGGCGGGTCGATACCCGCCTGCGGCTTTTTGTATTGGGGTCTGCCGCGGGAGGCGGTTTTCCCCAGTGGAACTGCCTTTGCCCCGTCTGCCGGCTCTACTGGAGCGGCGACCAGCGTGTGACCGCGCGAAGCCAGTCCTCGATCGCGGCAAGCGCCGACGGCGTGCACTGGCTTCTGCTCAATGCGTCACCGGATCTGCGCGAGCAGATCATGCGCTCCCCGCCGATCGCGCCGTCCTCTGGCGCCGATGAAGGCGCCACGCGGCACACGCCGCTCGGCGCCGTGCTCGTGACCAATGGCGACGTCGACCATGTCGCGGGTTTACTGACCCTTCGCGAAAAGCAGAAATTCACGCTCTACGGCACGCCCGGCGTGCTCGACGTCATCGCATCGGATCCGGTCTTCTCCGTCCTCGGCCCCGCCTGTGTCGAGCGCAGGGGGGTGGCCATCGGCAAAGCTTTCGAGCCCGTGCCGGGGCTCGAGGTGGAAGTCTTTTCCGTGCCGGGAAAGGTGCCGCTCTATCTCGAAAAGGGCGAGGTCGACGTCGGCGAGGAAGGCGAGATGACCGTGGGGGTCCGTCTGTCCGCCAACGGCAGGACGGCCTTCTACATACCGGGATGCGCGGCCGTGACCGACAGTCTTCGCGAGCGGGTCAGGGGCGCCGACTTGCTGCTGTTCGACGGCACCGTCTTCGAGGACGACGAGATGCTGCGGGCCGGTGTCGGCACGAAGACCGGCCGGCGCATGGGGCATGTCTGCATCGCGGGCGAGGGCGGCAGCCTGAACGCGTTCGAGGGTTTGGGGATCGGCCAGCGTACCTATATCCATATCAACAACACCAACCCGATCCTGATCGAGGGCTCGGACGAGCGTCAGGCGGTGGAGGCCGCCGGATGGCAGGTGTCGCGCGACGGGATGGAGATCGTGCCATGATGGCGATGATGGATCGGCAGGAATTCGAGGCGGCGCTGCGGCAGATCGGTGCCGAGCGCTATCATCACCTGCACCCTTTCCAGAAGCTGCTGCAGGAAGGCAAGCTCACGCGTGTCCAGGTCCAGGCATGGGCGCTCAACCGCTATTACTACCAGTCGCAGATCCCGGTGAAGGATTCCTCGATCCTGGCGCGGTTGCAGACGACGGCGCTACGGCGCGAGTGGCGGCAGCGTATCATCGATCACGATGGGCAGGAGGCGTCCGAGGGCCAGCCGGCGCAGCGTGGCGGCATCGAGAAGTGGATCGCGCTGACCGACGGGGTGGGACTGGACCGCGCCTACGTGGAATCGGGCGTCGGAATTCTGCCGGCGACGCGTTTCGCCGTGGATGCCTATGTGCATTTCGTCCGTGAGAAGTCGCTGCTGGAAGCGATCGCGTCATCGCTGACCGAACTGTTCTCGCCGACCGTGATCGGCGTCCGCAGCAAGGGCATGCTCGCGCATTACGACTTCATCTCCGAGGAGACGCTGGCCTATTTCGACAAGCGGCCGGTGCAGGCGAAGCGCGATTCCGACTTCGCGCTCGCCTATTGCCTCGACAACGCGCGCCGTCCCGAGGATCAGCGCGCCGTCATGGACGCGCTCCGCTTCAAGTGCGAGGTCCTCTGGGCCCAGCTCGACGCGCTGTATTTCTCCTATGTGGAGCCTGCCATGACACCGCCGGACGCTTGGCGTCCCGGCATCGGCATGAAGGCAGGCGAGACATGACGGCGCTGCCAGACGACACGATACCGAAACTGCCGCACGGCGTGCGATTCCGCGAGGACAAGGCTCGCGGAAATTTCATCCTCGTCGGGCCGGAGCGCATCTTCAATGCCGACGGCGTCGCCAAGGAAATCCTCCAGCGGGTCGACGGCAAGGCCACGATCGCCGGGATCGTGCGCCAGCTGGGCGAGGTCTTCGCCGCCGAAGAGGCGACAATCCGGCCGGATGTCGAGAGCTTCCTCATCGACCTTCGCGACAAGCAGATGGTGACCCTATGAGTGCGACACTGCTCGACCGTCGCCTGGAACCTGAGGTCCGTCCCGCGCCGCCCCCACCGCTCGGGCTGCTGGCCGAACTGACGCATCGCTGCCCGCTGCGCTGCACCTATTGTTCCAATCCGCTGCAGCTCGACGGACGATCGGCCGAGCTGGACACCGAGACCTGGAAGCGGGTGTTCACGCAAGCCGCGGAACTCGGCGTCATCCACATCCACCTGTCCGGCGGCGAGCCGACGGCGCGCCGGGACATCGTCGAGCTGACACGGCATGCGGCGGAAGTCGGCCTCTACACTAATCTGATAACGTCCGGCATCGGCGTCTCGGACGCGCAACTCGATGCGCTGCTGGAAGCCGGTTGCGACCATATCCAGCTGTCGCTGCAGGGGGCCAATGCCGAGGTCACCGAGCTCGTCGGGGGCTATCGTGGGGGCTTCGAGAAGAAGGAAGTTTTCGCGCGGGCCGTGGTCGCCCGCGGCTTTCCGCTGACGCTCAACGCCGTCATCCATCGGATGAACATTCATCAGGTGCCGGCGATGATCGAGAAGGCGGTCGAATTCGGCGCCAAGCGCCTGGAGATCGCGCATACGCAATATTACGGCTGGGCGCTGAAGAACCGTGCGCAACTGATGCCGGCCCGCGAGGATGTCGACAGGACCATCGTCGAGGTCGAGGAAGCGCGCGAACGGCTCAAGGGCCGGCTGGTGATCGACGCGGTGTTCCCGGACTATTACGCGCGCTATCCGAAGCTCTGCAACGGCGGCTGGGGCGCCCGGACGCTCAGCGTGACGCCCGCGGGCAAGGCGCTGCCGTGCCACGCCGCCGAAACGATCCAGCATCTGGAATTCTGGTCGGTGCGTGAGCATTCGCTGGCCGACATCTGGAAGGAATCGCCCGCGTTCCAGGCGTATCGCGGCACGGGCTGGATGAAGGAGCCCTGCAGTTCCTGCGAACGGCGGCACGTCGATTTCGGCGGCTGTCGCTGCCAGGCGCTGGCGCTGACCGGGGACGCCGCCAATACCGACCCCGCCTGCATCAAGTCGCCGCTGCACCAGGAATTGGGCGAGATCGCCACGACCGAGGCTTCGGCCGTGGTCGACCCCTCGGCGGTGGTCTATCGCGGCTTCCGCGTCAGCTGATCGACCCCCGCCACGCGCTTCAGATATCGCCGAGGCGGAACTTGGCTGTGGAACGATCCTGCCCCGCCTGGCCGACCGGCATAGGATAGCGGCGGAAGGAGCGGCCGTCGTTGTCGTTCGCCCGCGCCGCATGGCGGTTGAGGAAGTCGGTCGAGCGCGACGGGCCGAAGAGGGCTGCGCGTTCCTCGGGATCGGACGAGAAGATCGGATAGCGCGTGTACACCTTCTCCCGGATGGTCTCGGTGTCGTTCGACATCAGGCAGAGCGGCTTCACCAGACCGAGATAGTCCCGCGGCGGAGTGCGCGGCTCCAGCTGGAAGATGCGCCGATAGAAGGGCGTATGCTCGAGCCGGGCGGTGGCGATGATATGGTCGGTGTCGAAATGATCGGCAGCCATCGCGGCCAGCCGAAGCGTGGCGTAGGGCATGAGCGCCGTGGCGGCCCTGACGCGCCGGTCGACGACGAAGCGCGTCGGGTCGACGAAGGTCTCGCCGCGCCCGGTAAGGGCGCCCAGCACGTCCGAGAAAGCAGTGGTACTGGGCGTGTGCGGATATTCCGGCGTCGCGATGTGGATCCGGATCGAGCTGATCAGCCGTTCCCGGTGACGGATGGCGAAGAGAAAGCCGTTGCTCTGCTCGTCGAAGCGGTCGGTGAACCGGCGCTGCTCGCGCGGTTCGATCGCCGCCTCGGCGAGGTAGCAGTCGTAGCGAAGCCGGTACACCGCCTCGCGCTGCTCTTCCGTCTCGACCCGATCAAACTCGAGCGTGTCGAGCAACGAGGATACCCGCAGGGCGAACTGCCCCGTTCTACCGTCGACCGTACTCATGGCTACTCGTGTCCCCGCATCTGTCAGGACACGGTACAATTTTAGCGATGATTTGCAATTCGTTAACCATGGTAAGGGGCGCGAAACATAAGTTGTGGTTAACTTTGCCCCGCAAGCCCTTTCGCTATTGCGCTGCCTGGCGGACGATGGCCGGCACCGACCGGGCACGCCGAATCAGCTCCTGGGCGCCGGTGGCGCCGAGCGGCTCGCCGAACACGAACCCCTGCAGGAGGTGGGCGTTGGGATTGCGTGTCAGGAGTTCGAGTTGTTCGTCGGTCTCGACGCCCTCGACCACGGTGATGAGGTCGAGTTCCGCGATGAAGGCGATGAGGCCCCGGAGCAGGGTCTCGCGCCGGCTGTCCTCGAGCACGCCCACCAGGAAGCTGCGGTCGATCTTCACCTTGTCGATCGGCAGGTTGTTGATGTAGCCGAGATTGGAATATCCGGTGCCGAAATCGTCGATCGAAAAGCGCACGCCCAGATCCCGCAGCGCCCGTATCTGCCGCATCGTCTCGCTGTCGCATCCGACGAACAGGTTCTCCGTCAGCTCCACCTCGAGGCGATGGGCAGGCAGACCGCTCTCGGCTAGGTTGCGCAGGATCATGTCCTGGAGGTCGGCACGCTGGAGCTGGCTGGGCGAGATATTGATGGCCACCGCCACGTCGTGGGGCCAGGCGGCCGCCGCGCGGCAGGCGATCCCGACCGTCTTGTCCGTCAAGCCGGCGATCAGGCCGGATTCCTCGGCGATCGGCAGGAACTGGCCGGGCGAGACGATGCCGCGGGTTGGATGCCGCCAACGAACCAGCGCCTCGAAGGATACGACCCGCATCGTCGGCGCTGCGATGATCGGCTGGAAGACCATGTAGATGTCGTCCGTCTCGAGCGCTGCGCGGAGATCGGTCTCGATCGCCAGCCTCTCGTGCTCCGCGTCCGCCATGGCGGTCTCGTAGAAGGCGAAGCTGTTCCGGCTGGTGTGCTTGATGTGGTAGAGCGCGACGTCGGCCCGCTGGAGCAGATGCTCGGCATTGTTGGCATCGTCGGGAAAGATCGCGGTGCCGATCGAGCAACCTATATTGGCGACCGTGGCGCCGAGATCATAGGGATCTCCGCAGGTTTCGATCAGTGCCGCTGCCAGGTCCGCGGCGTCCTGCCGGCGGGTGATGCCATATTGCAGGATGACGAACTCGTCGCCCGCATGCCGGGCGACGACGCAGGATTCCCCGGCCACCGCCGTAAACCGGCGCGCCGCCTCGAGCAGCAGGCGATCGCCGGCACTGTGCCCCAGCGTATCGTTAACGCGCTTGAACTTGTCGAGGTCGAGGAAGTGCAGGGCGAAGGGATGATCCAGCTGCTCCACGCCGGCTGCGATCATCCGCTGCGTGGCGGCCCGGTTGGGCAGTCCGGTGAGCGGGTCGCGGTGAGCGAGATCCTGATTGATCCGCGCCGTATTGAGCGCATCGAGGAACGTCTTGCCCACGCGCCGGGAGTTCGCGAGGACTGACAGCATGAAGACGCCGAAGAAGATGCCGCAGACCAGATACCAGACGGAATTCTTCACGAGGAACGCCAACTCGACCGGGATCGCCAGCGCCACCAGCTGCAGCGAGACGGTCGCGGGACTGGCGAAGTTCCGGCCCTGAATGCCGACCATGAAGCCGACCGCGGTCGACAGCGAAATAAGCTCGCTGAGCGGATCGCTGTCGAGCCAGAAGATGACCGTGGTCCACGATCCCACCATGAGCACGTGCAGCGTGCCGAGGACCGAGTAAAGCAGCAGATAGCGACGGGGATGGGCGAGGCCCTTCGCGTCCTGCCGCTCGAAGCGCTGCATCGTGACGACGCGGACGAAGGTGAGCACCGCCAGCACGCCGCAGAGAAGCCAGAGCGCCGGGTGCCCGATGCGGGCGCCCGTCAATGCCGTGCCGGCGATTACCACGAGCGAACCGATCGCGAACGCCCCGACATCCCCGTAGAGGGAGCGGACCGTCTGAAGTTCGTCCTGGTACTCTCTGCTTTTTGCCTTCGCCGACGGCCCTAGCATGATCTCCGCAGCCGAGTGTTTTCGGCTCACGCTGAACCCAAACCCGAAACAATCGGTTAACGATAACGCTCTGAAGGCAGGTTTTCAGCAGCGCTATCCCATGATCTGCATTTACTTCTGCAATTCCAGGTTGAGGTGCTTGCGGCGACCCCGGCTCCGCAGCACAGGAACCGTTCATCCGCCGCCGTGACTGACGAAGATCACAGCCAGTTCTTGATACGAAAGAAGATCATCGGCACGATCGCCGATACGACCATCAAGGTCAGCGCGAATGGATACCCATACGGCCAGCTCAGTTCCGGCATGTGCTCGAAATTCATTCCGTAGACGGAAGCGATCAGGGTCGGCGGCAGGAATGCGACGGCGGCAACCGAAAAGATCTTGATTATGCCCGCCTGTTCTATGGAGATCATGCCCACCGTGGTGTCCAGCAGGAAGACGGTCTTGTTGGAGAGGAACGAGACGAAATCGTTGAGGGAGTGGATGTCCCGCGCCATCGCCTTGACGCGCGGCTTGGCGTCCTTGGCGACGGATTTCCGGTTGTCCAGTGCCAGTTGCAGGAACGGCAACAGGCGGTCGAGGGTCGCCAGGCTCTCGCGTATGCGGGAGGTCAGGTCGCCGACGGCCCCGATGCGCCGCAGCAGCGACTTGAAGTCGCCCGTCTTGGTCGGCTTCTTGCGGTCGGAGGCCGCGAAGATGTCGTCGCCGATGCCGTCGAGATCGGCCGAGACAGTCTCCAGGATATCGGCGATGCGATCGACGACCGTCTCCAGCAGGCCCAGCAGAACGGTCTCCGCCGTCGGCGGCTTGCCGTCGCCGGTGGATTGCGTCGCTTGCTCGTCTGGCGCCAGAGGTGCCGTCTCGCGGCACAGCTTGGCAGCGAAGATCGCGAAGCTTTTCGGTTCGCTGTAGCGCAAGGTGATCAACCTTGCGCCGGCCAGGATGAAGGTGACGGGTGCGAACGCCGCCTTGCCGCTATGGAGCCCGAACGGCACGGAAGCCGTCATGAAGTCGGCGCCGTCCTCCCTGTAGAGCCGGCTTGAAACCTCGATTTCGCCCATTTCCTCCGGAGTCGGCATCTCGATGCGGCAGAGCCGCTCGACTGCCAGCTCCTCCTCGCGCGTCGGCTGGACGAGATCGATCCAGAGGGTGTGCTCCGGCACGGCATCGGCGCCGACGACGATAGCCCGTACCTGGTTGTCTTCCGGGACGTATGCCCTGATCAAATCGTGCCTCACGAGATGGGGTTGCGCGGGAAGGACGCTGCCGTCGCTATTCCGCCGCGAGCTTCTCATGGCCGAGACGCCGTGACAGTTCGCGGATGAGTTCTTCCGCCGCCTGGGCGACCACCGTCCCCGGCAGGAATATCGCCGCCGCGCCCGCCTGCTTCAACGTCTCGACGTCCTGCGGCGGGATGACTCCCCCCACGACGATCATGATGTCGCCGCGGCCCTCGCGCTCCAGCGCAGCCTGGAGTTCGGGAACCAGCGTGAGATGGCCGGCGGCGAGGGAGGAGGCGCCGACGATGTGGACGTCGTTCTCGACCGCCTGGCGGGCCGCTTCCTCGGGCGTCTGGAACAGCGGCCCGATATCGACGTCGAAACCGAGATCGGCGAAGGCCGAGGCGATCACCTTCTGGCCGCGGTCGTGCCCGTCCTGACCCATCTTCGCAACGAGGATGCGCGGCCGGCGGCCCTCCGCCGCCGCGAAGGCGTCGCTCAGCGCCTGCACGCGTGCAATCTGCTCCGACATGGCGCCGGCCTCCCGCTTGTAGACGCCGGCAATCACCTGCGTCCTGGCCACATGGCGACCGAACACCTTCCCCAGCGCCCCCGTCATTTCGCCCACCGTCGCCTTGGCGCGGGCGGCGGCGATCGACAATTCGAGGAGATTGCCGTCGCCGCGTTCGGCGGCTGCGGTCATCGCCTGGAGCGCAGCATCCGTCGCCGCCTGGTCGCGCCCGGACCGCAGCCGCTCCAGCTTCTCGATCTGCTGGCGCCGGACGTCGGCGTTGTCGACCCGCAGAACGTCGATCTCGTCGGTTCCCTCGGCGACGAAGCGGTTGACGCCGACGACCGTCTGCGCGCCGGAATCGATCCGCGCCTGGGTCCGTGCGGCGGCCTCCTCGATCCGCAGCTTCGGCAGGCCCTTGTCGATGGAAGCTGCCATGCCGCCCATGGCTTCCACCTCCTCGATGTGACCGAGCGCCTTCTCCGCGAGCGCGTGGGTCAGATGCTCGACATAGGCGGAGCCGCCCCACGGGTCGATGAGGCGGGTTGTACCGCTTTCGCGAGCGAGGACGTGCTGGGTGTTGCGGGCAATCCGTGCGGAGAAGTCGGTGGGCAGGGCCAGCGCCTCGTCGAAGGAATTGGTGTGGAGCGACTGCGTGTGGCCCTGCGTGGCGGCCATCGCCTCGACGCAGGTCCGCACCACGTTGTTCATCACGTCCTGCGCCGTCAGCGACCAGCCCGACGTCTGGCAATGGGTGCGCAGCGACAGCGCCCGCGGATCCTTCGGCGCGAACTCCCTCTGCATCAGCATCGCCCAGACCAGCCGCGCGGCCCGCATCTTGGCCACTTCCATGAAGAAGTTCATGCCGATGGCCCAGAAGAACGACAGGCGCGGCGCGAAGCGGTCGATGTCCAGTCCCGCCGCGACCCCGGCGCGGGCGTATTCGATGCCGTCGGCGATCGTGTAGGCGAGTTCCAGGTCCGCCGTCGCCCCCGCTTCCTGCATGTGATAGCCGGAGATCGAGATCGAATTGTACCGCGGCATGTTCTTCGACGTGTAGGCGAAGATGTCCGAGATGATCCGCATCGAGTGCTTCGGCGGGTAGATGTAGGTATTGCGGACCATGAACTCCTTCAGGATGTCGTTCTGGATGGTCCCTGACAGGTCCTTCTGCGCGACGCCCTGCTCCTCGGCGGCCGCCACGTAGAGCGCCAGCACCGGCAGGACAGCGCCGTTCATGGTCATCGACACGCTCATCTCGCCGAGCGGAATGCCGTCGAAGAGCTGGCGCATGTCGATGATCGAGTCGATCGCTACGCCTGCCATGCCGACATCGCCGGCAACGCGCGGATGATCGGAATCGTAGCCCCGGTGGGTCGCCAGATCGAAGGCGACCGAGAGGCCCTTCTGGCCGGCCGCGAGATTGCGCCGGTAGAACGCGTTCGAGGCCTCGGCCGTCGAGAACCCGGCGTACTGGCGGATCGTCCAGGGCTTCTCGACGTACATGGTCGGGTAGGGGCCGCGCATATAAGGCGCGATGCCGGGCCATGTATCGAGGAAGGGCAGGCCGGCGATGTCGTCCTCGCTGTAGGCGCCTGCTAGCTTGAACCCTTCGGGCGTCTCGCGGGCCCCCGCGCGGCGGGAGGCTCTGGGCGCGTTGGCCGGCGGGGTCCAGGGCAGCGCGGCGAAATCGGGAATCCGGCTCATGCAGCCACCTCGGCTTCCTCGTCGAGGCGGCGCGGCGTGAGGGGGACGCAGCGCAGTTCGCCTTGCCGGCCGGCCTCCGTCGCTGTCGCCTTGCCCAGCAGGACGTGGGTCCGCTCGGCCTCCAACGGGTAGATCGTCGCGCCGACGATGACGCTGCGCTTGTCGGCCAGCGAGCGTCGCCGGGCCAGGGCCGCATCGACGATGCGGTTCTGCAGGGCGCCGCCGACAAGGCTCCGGAGAATGCCGCCCTCCGATTCGATCTTGCGGAACTCGCTCCAGCCCGCTTCGGCGGTCAGATCGGTCAGCGCCTCGATGCCGCCCGAGCCCGCGGCGGGGTCGGCGACCGCGCCGAGACCGGCCTCCTCCTGGAGGATGATCTGCACATTGCGGGCGAGCCGCCTTGCCACGCTGTCGGCGAGCCCGAGCGGCGTGGTGTGCGGCAGAACCGATATACTGTCGGCACCGCCGGTGGCCGCCGCGAAGGCCGCGATCGTCGTGCGCAGCATGTTCGTGTGCGGGTCCTTCGACGAAAGCATGCGCCATGCGGTCTCCGCATGGACCCGCGCCGGCGCAGGCTCCTTCTCGCCGCAGGCTTCGAGCAGCCGCGCCCACAGCAGCCGCAGCGCCCGAAGTTTCGCCGTCTGCTCGAACTGCGTCTGGTCGACCGCGAGGGTGAAGCCGATGGCGCCGGCCGCCTCGGCCAGCGACAGCCCGGCGTCCTCCATCGCGCGCAGGTCGTAGAGGGCAGTGGCGAGGACCGCGCCGAGTTCCTGGCCGCTCGTCGCGCCGCCGTCGTTGTAGACCCGGCCGTCGGCTTCGGCTGTCCGGCCGCGAAAGCCGCGCGCCCGCAGCGCCTTCGTCTCGCGGCCAAGCCGGAGGTGGTGATCGCGCTCGTTTCCGGGAAAGCTGCCCGAGAAGGCGAAGCTGCCGCTGTCGTCCAGGCTGAAATCGATCGCGAGCGACGCAAGGTCCTGCCCACCGGCCGCGGCCTGGGCGAAGACAGCCTCCAGAGCGTCCAGCGATCGCGGATGCGGTTCGATGCGGAGC
>DASYHY010000084.1:0-1513 GCA_036252795.1 Aurantimonas sp.
TTGGTTGCGGGGACCCGCAACGGACTGAAGCATAAGTTTGCGACGGTGCGCGCGTGACGCGGGGCCTCGATCCCGAGACGAAGCGTATGCCATGGAGGCAACTCACGCTGCCGCTCCCGGAACTCGCCGCCGAGGATGATCTGACCCGCGCACCGGACGGCGAGCGGATCGTGACCGGGATGGCGGCCGGTCGCGAATGGTGGAGGCTCCGCGCCTTCGACGTCGCGCCATGGATCCGGCGGCTACCCTCCTGGATCAGGAGGGACAAGTACAACCGCCTCGGCTAGCTGGGTCGCCCTTGGGACGGCGTGTCCGACCTCCCGGTTGGCGAATGGCCATGGGACGGGGAGCGTGACACCAACGAGGCCGAGCCGCTGGTCGACGACATGGACGCGTGGGATGGCGCCATCTTGCCCGGACACGAGGTGGGGAAGCTCGTGGCCGAGCTGCGGCGCCTGCTGGCCGCCCTGCCCGGACTCGGCGTCGCGCCTCCCGATTGCCGCGATGTCCGCGTGACGCTCGCCGGCGAGGAAGGCGACGTGTCGGAGCCGACCCTCGGGATAAACGTCCTAGACTTCGACCTCGGGGGTATGGTCCTACCGATCGGCATCGAGGACTGGCAGCTTCGCCGAGACACCTGGACGCCGGTGGAGCGTGTGGCCGCTCTCATGGTTGACCGGCTCGTCCATGCCAGGACGCATCGCCGCAAGCTGCTGCGTCGCGATCGGAAGATGCGCGAGGGCTTCGAGCGCGATGTGGCGCGCCTCGGCGGCGGAGTCGCTCCTCTCTGGCTTCGTATGGAGCCGCTGCGGTTCGACGCGCCGCCGTCGCACCTCTTCCGTCTTCCCTACGTGGCGCTCGACATCCGGCTCGATATCCACATGTGGTGGGCGCCGTCGAGGATCGAGAGCGTCGGCTCGACGCCTCGGCTGGGCAGGATGCATGCGCAGAGCGGAACCGGACATCGCCGCAATGTCGAGCGGCTGAAGGTGATCAGAAGCACCGGCTCAGTCGGCTGGATCAGTGACGTGGCGGTGGCGCTGATCGAGCGGACCGGCCAAAACCCGGCCGAGGTCTTCCGCGAGGAGCGGCAGGCGGCGCTCCACGACGGAGACAGGGCGCACTTCGGCTGCCAAGGCCATTTCGGCGCGCTCTTCTGCCACAACGGCGTGCTGACGCCCTACTTCACTTTCGCGTGCGGCAGTTACAGCGATGGCGTTCTGACGCTTCACGGGACGTATCCGGAGGCCTTAGCGGTCGCCGTGGTAGGCAGGCCGCTCGCGCAATGCGTGGATCATCCGGCCTTTGTCGCCGCCGCCGCGGTGATCGAGCGCGCCGAGTGCAACAACCAGTGGCTTAAACTCTTTCATACCCTGTCAATCGGCGTCCAAAAAGGACCCCCTATCGGCGTGCAAAAGGGACCCCCTTCGTCAAGCAGCGTGACGGGTATGGGGGTCGCACCGTTCGCGCTGGTTGCGGCGTAGGGCGGGCGTAGCCCGACCGGAGGCGCAAC
>DASYHY010000085.1:0-12685 GCA_036252795.1 Aurantimonas sp.
GGACTTCGTCAAGCTCGCGGAAGCCTATGGCGGCCACGGCATACGCTGCGAGAAGCCGGGCGATCTCGACGGCGCGATCGAGGAGATGCTGGCGATCGACAAGCCGGTGCTGTTCGACTGCCGCGTCGCCAATCTCGCCAATTGCTTCCCGATGATCCCATCGGGCAAGGCGCATAACGAGATCCTCCTGCCCGACGAGGCGACGGACGAGGCTGTCGGCCGCGCCATCGACGCCAAGGGCAGGGCGCTGGTCTGACGCCGTGGCGACCCTTGCCGCCCCCGACGCCACCCGTCGCCGGACCCTGCGGGGTCCGGTTCGGGTGCGTCCGGCGCGCCTCCGCGCATCAGGATCGGCGCCTGAACTCGACGCCGCGCCCGTCCGATCGGATCTCCAGTTCGAACGGTCTGCCGCGCGCGTCCTGTCCCTCGTAGATGAAGAAGCTCATGTAGTTCTCCCGGCTGGAATGGGTGATCGTGTCGATCTCCGCCTCGGGCAGCAAGGCTTCGGCGATGCGGGCGACCCGGTCCGGCACCACGCCTTCATCGATCGTGCGGTCGATCCGCACGATGTTGCCGGCCGGCGTCACCGTGACCGACACGGCCTCGCCCTGCAGCGTGCCGCGCAGCCCGTACAGCCGCTGCTCGCCGTCGCCTTCGACTGCGACGCTGTCGAAACGGGCGTCGGGCAAAGCGAGTTCGGCGTTTCCGATCACCAACAGCGGCACGGCGACCATGTCCCTGTCGACCGGGTCCGCCGCGGCGTCCGCGAGCCGCTCCTCGTGCTTCTTCTCGCCGGCCACGCGCGGTTCTCCGCCGGCCGCGGCCTGCGCCTCCGCCACGCGGCGCTTTCGTTCCGCGCCCGCGGCGTCACCCTCCGCGGCCGTGGCCGCACGACCGGCCGGCGCCTCGCGGGAAGCCTCGGTCACGGAAACCGCCGGCGTCTGACCGGCGACGCCCGCGGCGTTGATCCCGGTGTCGCGATCGCCCTCGTCATCCTCGGCCTCGTCGTCAGATGCGGCGGTCAGGTCGGCCGGCGGCTGATCGAGCGCCTCGGCGCCTTCCAGCGCGGCGGCGGCTTCGGCTGCCGTCTCGGCGATCGCCGCTTCGGCCGCCGATCCGTCGTCACCCCCGTTGCCGGCGACCGGCGGCTCGACGGCGACGGCGATCAGGGTCCCGTCCCGGCAGGTCAGCCGGAACTGCCCGTCTTGGCCCTCGACCCGCAGAGTCAGTTCGAATCCGCCCTCGACCAGCGCAGGCACGCATTGCGCGGCCGGCGCCTGCGCCGATGCGTCGAGAGACATGGCCGCGAGCGCAGCGACGGCGCCCGTCATCGTGATCTGTCGCATGGTGCGTTCTCCCGTCTGGGCTTGCCGGGCCGCCGGCGCCGGACACTCCCACACGAAGATGCAAGCACGATGACCGACGTCCAGCGCCGGGGTGCGAACTCTTCTTCCCTCACCGCGTCCGAGCGACGTGCAGCTCAACCTGGAAAGCGCCGAGCCCGATCATGAACAGCCCCGTTCCGCCACCCGCCTCCGCCTATTTCATCACTGCCGAGAAGGAGGCCATCGCGACCCACATCCTCGCCATCATCGTCGACAACGAGCCCGGCGTCCTGGCGCGGGTCATCGGCCTGTTCTCGGGCCGGGGATACAATATCGAGAGCCTGACGGTTTCCGAGACCGAGCATGAGAAGCATCTGTCGCGCATCACGGTAGTGACGCGGGGCGCGCCGCACGTGATCGAGCAGCTGAAGAGCCAGCTCGATCGCATCGTGCCGGTGCATCGGGTCGTGGATCTGACCCGCGCCGCCGGCGAGGATGGCGAGACCGGCCCGGTCGAGCGCGAACTCGCCATCGTCAAGGTGGCGGGGCAGGGGGAGAAGCGCGTCGAGGCGCTGCGGCTGGCGGACGTGTTCCGCGCCAAGGTGATCGACTCCTCGATCGAGCATTTCGTCTTCGAACTGACGGGGCGGCCATCCAAGCTCGACAAGTTCCTGGCGATCATGGCGCCGCTCGGCCTCGTCGAGGTTTGCCGCACCGGCGTGGCGGCGCTGTCGCGCGGCAAGGACGGGATGTAGCGCGGGCGCTGCCCCCTCGGCAGCGACCTGCTCCAGCGAGCCGACATGAGCATCGAAGTCCTGCTTGCCCTTGCGGCCTTCGCCTTCGTCTCTTCGATGACGCCGGGGCCGAACAATTTCATGCTGCTGGCCTCGGGGGTGAATTTCGGGTTCCGCCGGACGATCCCGCATATGTGCGGGATCGCCTTCGGCTTCTGCCTGCTGCTGCTGGCCGTCGGCTTCGGCCTCGGCGCACTGCTCGCGGCCTTCCCGCCGCTGCATTTGGCGCTGAAGATCGCTGGCGGCACCTATCTGCTGTATCTCGCGTGGCGGATCGCCACGACCCGCACCGTCAAGGAGCGCAGCGGTCGGGAGGCGCCGATGACCTTCCTCGAGGCCGCCGCGTTCCAGTGGGTCAACCCGAAGGCCTGGGTGCTCGCGGTGACCGGCATGGCCGTCTACACCGATCCGGCCCGTCCGTTCCTGACGGTGCTGCTCGTGACGCTGGTCTTCGGCGTGGTCAACTGGCCGAGCGTCTCGATCTGGGCGGCGTTCGGCGTCATGCTGCGCCAGTTCCTCGCCGATCCGGTACGGCTCAGATGGTTCAATCTGGCCATGGGCGTGCTGCTCGCGCTAAGCCTGTTCCCGCTGCTTCTGTAGTCTTGCTGATTCGTCGGCTTGGCGCGCGCCGAGCCGGGACTATGTCCGGTCCCAATAACGATCTCGTGAGGAATGGATGGAACGCACCGAGCGGCTTGCGTCTTCGAGCGAGGAAGGACGCTATCGCCTGCTGGTCGACGCGATCACGGACTATGCGATCTTTATGCTCGATCCCGACGGGATCATCACCAGCTGGAACGCCGGCGCCCAGCGCTTCAAGGGCTACAGCGAGGCGGAGATTCTCGGCGAGCATTTCTCGCGGTTTTTCGTCGCGGCCGACCGCGAGGCGGGCGTGCCGCAGCGAGCGCTGCGCACAGCCGCCGCCGAGGGGCGGTTCGAGACCGAGGGATGGCGGGTCCGCAAGGACGGCAGCCATTTCTGGGCGCATGTCATCGTCGACCCGATCCGTCGCCCGAGCGGCGAACTCGTCGGCTACGCCAAGATCACCCGCGACCTCAGCGAGCGCCGGACCGCCGAGGAAGCGCTGCGGCGGAGCGAGGAGCAGTTCCGCCTGCTGGTGAACGGCGTCACCGACTACGCCATCTTCATGCTCGACCCCCAAGGGTTCGTCACCAACTGGAACCTCGGCGCCAAGCGGATCAAGGGCTACACTCCCGAAGAGGCGATCGGCTCGCACTTCTCGCGCTTCTACACGCAGGAGGACCGCGACCGGGGCGAGCCCGAACGCGGGCTTCGCACGGCGCTGGCGGAAGGCCGCGTCGAGCTCGATGGCTGGCGGGTGCGCCAGGACGGCACACGGTTTCGCGCCAACGTGGTGATCGAGCGGATCCGCAACGAGGCCGGCGCCGTCGTCGGCTTCGCCAAGATCACCCGCGACGTCACGGATCGCGCCGAGGTGCAGCGGGCGCTCGACGAGGCCAACGAGGCGCTCTTCCAGTCGCAGAAGATGGAGGCGATCGGCCAGCTGACCGGCGGCATCGCGCACGATTTCAACAATCTGCTGACGGCGGTGCGCGGCAGTCTCGAACTCGCCCGCAAGCGCGTCGGCGACGACCCGGAAGCGATCCTTGGGCTGATCGACAACGCGCTCAAGGGGGTCGAGCGCGGCGCCTCCCTCACCCAGCGGATGCTGGCCTTTGCCCGGCGGCAGGACCTGGAGCCGCGCCCAGTGGATCTGCGCGACCTCGTGGCAGGCATGAACGCCTTCCTGCAGCGCTCGCTCGGCCCGCAGGTGACGATCAATACCCGCTTCCCGGACCGGCTGGCGCCGGTCCAGGTCGATCCCGTCCAGCTGGAAACGGCGCTCCTCAACCTGTTCGTCAATGCCCGCGACGCCATGGACGGCACGGGCGAGATCGTGGTCGTGGGAAGCGAGGAGACGGTGGTCCGAGCCGCCGAGGATCTGGCTCCCGGCCGCTACGTCCGTCTTGCCGTCGTGGATACGGGGGAGGGCATGGACGAGGCGACGCTGGCCCGCGCTGCCGAACCGTTCTTCACCACCAAGGGAATCGGCAAGGGGACCGGTCTCGGCCTTTCCATGGTGCACGGCCTCGTCCGGCAGTCGGGCGGGCGGCTGCACATCAGCAGTCGCAAGGGCGTCGGCTCGACGGTCGAGCTGTGGCTACCGGAGGCGGCGGAAGTGCCCGAGGCGCCGGCAGAGACCGAGGAAACGGCAGCCGTCGTTGCAGGCACCGGTCCGCTCGTCGTCCTCGCCGTCGACGACGACGGCCTGGTGCTGATGAACACGACGGCCATGCTGGAGGATCTCGGCCATGAGGTGCTGGAGGCCTTCTCGGCGGAGGAGGCTCTGGCGATCATGCGCGCCGGCGGGCATGTCGACCTCGTGATCACCGACCACGCGATGCCGCGCATGACCGGCAGCCAGCTGGCCGAGGTGATCCGGGCGGAATGGCCTTCCGTGCCGATCCTGCTCGCCACGGGATATGCCGAGCTGCCGCCGGGCGGCGACAGGTCACTGCTGAAGCTCGCCAAGCCGTTCGGCATGCGCGACCTCGAGCGGGCCGTGGCGGAAGCGACGGCCGGCGCGGCGGCAAGATCGACGCCGCCGCCGCTTATGTTCGCCGGCGGTGGATCGGCCAGCAGCAGCGGCATCCGATGACGGACCCCGACGATGGAGCGCGGGGCCCGCACCCTGCGGGGTGAAATACCGGCCCGGTCGGTATAGACATCGCAGCGTAGGGATTCGCGCGATGGCGCCGTTTCCGCCACCGGAGATACGCTTGAAGCTCTCACCCCAGCAGGACGATGCGCTGACGGCGGTGGCGCGCTGGCTCGATGCCGGCGAGACGCCGATCTTCCGCCTTTTCGGCTATGCCGGCACCGGCAAGACGACGCTTGCGCGCCATTTCGCCGAAGGGATCGACGGCGCGGTGCAGTTCGCAGCGTTCACCGGCAAGGCGGCGCAGGTGCTGCGGTCGAAGGGGGCGCGCAGTGCCCGGACGCTGCATTCGCTGATCTACCGGCCGCGTGGGGAGGAGACCGTGTCGGACGAGGCGAGCGGCGTCTCGCGCGTTTCGCCGACCTTCTCGCTGAACCGGCAGAGCCCCGTCGCCAAGGCGAAGCTCGTGATCGTCGACGAGTGCTCGATGGTGGACGAGGCTCTGGGCCGCGATCTCATGTCCTTCGGCACGCCGATCTTGGTGCTGGGCGATCCCGGACAGTTGCCGCCGGTTTCCGGTGGTGGCTTCTTCACCGAGGCGGAACCGGACTTCCTGCTCAGCGAGATCCACCGCCAGGCGCGCGACAATCCTATCATCGAGCTGGCGCTGCATGTCCGCGAGGGCAAGGAGCTCATGCACGGCGACTGGGGCGCGGCGAAGATCATCTCCAAGCGGGATGTCGAGACGGACAGGGTACTCGCCGCCGACCAGGTGCTGGTCGGCACCAACCGCACGCGCCGGCGCTACAATGCACGACTGCGCGAGTTGAAGGGCTTCGAGACCAAGGTGCCAATGGCCGGCGACAAGCTGGTCTGCCTGCGCAACGATCCGCCCAAGGGTCTTCTCAACGGTTCGCTCTGGCAGGTCCTGACCGCTTCGCGCGAAACGACGAAGCCGGGCGTGAACCTGATCGTCAAGCCGGACGACGACGACATCGACCAGGGGGCCGCGAAGATCAGGCTGCTGAAATCGGCGTTCGAGGAGCCGGACGCGGAAGTGCCGTGGTCGACGAAAAAGCGCTTCGACGATTTCGACTACGGCTATGCGCTGACGGTCCACAAGGCGCAGGGCTCGCAGTGGAACGACGTGATGCTGTTCGACGAGAGCTGGGCGTTCAAGGACACGCGCGAACGCTGGCTTTACACTGCGATCACGCGGGCGGCGGAGACGCTGACCATCGTCAAGTGATCCGGCGGCGCAGCCTGCTCGCGCCGCCGTATTTCTCTTCTGCTGCCTGGTCGAGCCCTCTGGCCCGGCCGCTGATCAGCAGCCTTCGGCCGACAGGTAGACGGTGCCGCCATCGATCCGGTCGACGGTGACCGTGCAGCCATTGCTGAAGTCGGCCCGTGCGCCGACAGGCATCAGCCGCCGACCGTAGCCGACGAAATGGAGCGTGGCTTCCGTGCCGCTGACGCCGGACAAGAACACCCGCTGCTCGCCGAGAATGGCGGTCTGGCCGGTGGTGATGCCGCCCGGCGCGCCGGCTGCTGCTGGGGCTTGCGGCGTCGCGGCTTCTTCGGCAGCGGGGACTGCCGGCTCGGGCGATGCCGCCGGCGGGGCCGGGACAGCTGCGGGAGAGGCCGGAGCCGCCGCAGGCGCTGGCGCGGCTTCCTCTGCCGGAGCCGGAGCAGCCGGGGCGGCATCGGGATCACAGCCCTCCGCGCTCAGCGTAACCCGGCCGTTCTCGATCGCCTCCACCGTCACGGTGCAGCCATTGCCGGCATCGAAGGGTGCGCCGATGGCGACACGCTCGCGTCCGCCCGCACCGCCCGCCACGAACAGCGTCGCGTCCGTGTCGGTGACGCCGGAGATGAAGATGCGGGTGTCGCCGTAGATCGCCGTCGCACCGACGGGCAGTGCGCCCGTGTCGGCCGTTTCCGGGGTCGGCGCTTCAGCGGCGGGAACCGCTGCGGGAGTTTCGGCAGAAGCTGCGGGCGTGGGTATTTCAGCCGCCTCCGGCTGTGCCGCGGCCTCGGCGGCTGCAGCAGGCGCTTCGGCCGAAGCCGGGGGCGCTACGCCCTCGCAGCCTTCCGACGAGAGGTAGGCGGCGCCCGCGGCAACGCCTGCGAGCGTCACCGAGCAACCATCGCCGAGATCGACCGACCCGCCGGCCGCGACTTCCTGCGGCTCGCTGCCAACGGCGGCGAGGGTGGCGGTGGCGGCTTCTTCCGAGATCGCCGACAGCAGGACGGGGTTGGTGCCAAAGATCGCCAGCTGTTCGGGCAGGAGGATGGCCCCGGTCGCGCCGACCTGCGCCGCCAGCGCACGGGCATCGGCGGAGGCTTGCTCCCCGGCCGCCTCGGTGACCGCGTCGGCGCGGTCGGCCAGTTCGGCGGATAGCTGGTCGATCCTCGCCTGCAGCCCGCTCACCGCCTCCGCGGCATTGTTGCCGGCCTGTCCGGCCTGCTCCTGCACCGTCTGGGACAGCGCGTCGGTGCGCGCCGCCAGGTCGGCGGCAAGCTGGTCGACGCGCGTCTGCAGCGCGCTCACTGCCTCCGCGGCATTGGTGCCGGCCTGTCCGGCCTGCTGCTGCATCGTCTGGGACAGCGCGTCGGTGCGCGCCACCAGTTCGCCAGCCAGCTGCTCGACCCGTGTCTGCAGCGCCGTGACGCCTTGCCCAACGCCGGCCACCGCTGCCGTCGGCGCCTCCGGCACCCGCTGGTTCAGCGCCGCGACATCGGCCCGGATTTCTCCGATCGGTGCCTGCAACTCGGCGACGCGTTGCGAGACGGCTTCCTCGAAATCGTCAAAGTCGGGACCGAGCAGTCCACCGATCAGAAGGCCGACCAGTCCTGCGATGACGATCGGGATGAAACTCGTGCCGCCCATTGCGTCCTCCGATTGATCTTATGCGTCGGCCCAATGAGGCGGGCGCCGGGCCTGCCTGTCAACCGGAAAACCTCCCGATCGCCGCGATGCAGCAGCGGCGTTGCAGCATGATCGGCTGCGAGTGGAGCGCTGGAGGATCGATGCCGGGTGGCGGGACGACCGGGCGGTTCTATGCTACCTGCCCCGGCACCGAACGCCGACAGGGATCGCCCATGCCCGCCGAACTTTCCGTCAATCTCAATGCCGTCGCGATGCTGCGCAATCGCCGCGACCTGCCGTGGCCGAGCGTCGTCGACATGGGACGCATCGCGCTGAAGGCAGGCGCCCATGGCCTCACCGTGCATCCGCGCCCGGACCAGCGGCATATCCGCTTTTCCGACCTTCCGGGCCTTCGTCAATTGATCGACGAGGAGTTCCCGCAGGCGGAGTTCAACATCGAGGGCTACCCGACCAAGGCGTTCCTGCGTCTCGTCGCCGCTTCCCGTCCCGAGCAGGTGACGCTGGTGCCCGACGATCCGTCGCAGCCCACCTCCGACCATGGCTGGGACTTCGACGCCGCCGGCGAGCTCCTCGCGCCGATCGTGGCGCAGCTACGGCAGCAGGGTGCCCGCGTTTCGCTGTTCGCCGATGCCGAGCCTGCCGCAATGGCAGCGGCCGCGGCCACCGGCGCCGAACGGATCGAGCTCTATACCGGACCGTACGGCGCGACCCACAGCGACACGGCCGCCGCGGTCGCCGAGGTGGAGCGCCTCGGGCGGACGGCGGACGCCGCCCGCGCGGCGGGGCTCGCCGTCAATGCCGGACACGACCTGACGGTCGCGAACCTGCCGGCGCTGATCGAGCGGATCCCCGACCTGGCGGAGGTCTCCATCGGCCATGGCCTGACCGCCGATGCGCTGGAGCACGGCATGGCCGAGACGGTGCGGCGCTTCCGCCGGGCCTGCGGCCAGAGCGTCTGACCGTCGGTTCCTGCGTCCACGAAAAGCCGCGGCGCCGTCAGTTCTGGTCCGGCGCCCCGGCTGCGCCGCCGCCCGCCTCTCCGCCGTCGTAAGTCACCTGATAGACGACGCCGTTGGTGTCGTCGGAGAAATAGAGGGCGCCGTCCGGACCGGCGGCCAGACCGGCCAGGCGGCCCATCTGCTGCCAGCTGCCTTCCTCCTCGCTGAGGAAGCCGGAGATGAAGCTCTCGAAGGCCTGCGGCTGGCCGTCCTCGAAGCGGATGCGAACGATCTCGTAGCCCGACGGCGGCTTGCGGTTCCAGGACCCGCGCATCGCCGCGAAGGCGTCGCCCCGATACGCTTCGGGGAAGGCGGTGCCGGTATAGAAGTCCATCTGCATCGGCGCCGCATGGGGCGTGTACATCAGGACCGGCTCGGTGCTCGCATCCGCCCATTCCTCGATGGTGCCCTCCGGCGGCTCGTCCTGCGGATTGAGCTGGGAGTCCGCGTAGACATAGGGCCAGCCATACTTCTTGCCCTGCTGGATGTGGTTCAGCTCCTCCGGCTGCTCGTCGTCGCCCAGCCAGTCGATGCCGTGGTCGAGACCGTAGAGTTCGCCGCTGTCCGGCTCGAAGCCGAAACCGATCATGTTGCGCAGCCCGGTCGCGAAGATCTCGCGGCCCGAGCCGTCCTTTTTCATGCGCACCATGGTGGCATTCTCGTCGTTGGTCTCGCCGCATGCGTTGCAGGTCGAGCCGACCGAGACGTAAAGCTTGTCGTCCGGCCCGACGACGAGCGTGCGGTTCGGGTGCTGCCCGCCTTCGGGGAAGCCGGTGGCGATCTCCTCCAGCTCGCCGAAGCTTCCGTCCTGCGCGATCGGCGTGCGGAAAACGTCGTTGACCGTCATCAGGAACGCCGTGTCGCCGTCCAGTGCGATGCCGTGCATCATCGGCCGCTCCGCGACCACCTCCACCGTCTCCGCCTCTCCGTCGCCGTCCCCGTCCTTCATCATCGTCACCGTGCCGGCCTTGCGGTCGGTGACGTAGACGGTGCCGTCGTCCGAGACGTCGATCATGCGCGGATTGCCCAGATCGCGGGCGAAGACGCGGATCGAGAAGCCTTCGGGCATCTGCAGGGCTTCCAGCCGCTCGGGAGTCGGCATGACGCTCCTCGGCTCGAGGACGTGTCCGGTGATCGTCACGTTGGCCTCTTTGGGCTCCTCGAGCTGTTCCGGCACGTTGGAGGGGGCGAAGCCTTCCAGGTCCGGGATGGCGGCGCGCGGATCGCTCCGGGTGCCGGACTGCGGCGAGTTCGCCTCCTGGGCGCCGGCGGGGTGGAACAGCGCGACGCTGGCGAGAAGAGCGAGACAGAGGGGGGCGGTTCGACGCATGGCAGGCTCCTTGATGGCAGAAGGCGGGTTGCTGGCGAAAGCCGGTGGACCGGCGGGCAGTTCCGAAGAAAGAGCTTCGCGGCGACCTGATGCGATCGCGGGTGACAGCCGGCGGCCCGTGCTTGCGGAGCGCCGGATCCTCTGCTAGTCACCGAACCGTAACGTACGGTACGGTTGACGATGAGCAGTCTGGAGAACAGGGCGGAGGAGTTGAGCGTGCGTCAGCGCGACGTGCTCGATGCCGTCCTCGACCTCCTGACGCGGTCGCAGAAGGCGCCGACGATGACGGCCGTCGCGCGGGCGGCCAATTGCTCCAAGGAGACGCTCTACCGGTGGTTCGGCGATCGGGACGGGCTTCTGACGGCCATGGTGCAGTGGCAGGCGTCGCGGGTGCGGGGCGTGCCGCTGGTGGCGCAGGGCGTCACAAGAGACGAACTCATGGCGGGCCTGAACGAATTCGCCCGCAACTGGCTGACGGTTCTGGTCGGGCCGACCTCGGTCGCGCTGAACCGGCTGGCGATCGCCGAAGCCGGGTCGCGGACCGCCGATCTCGGCGCGATCGTCCTGCATAATGGTCCCGCTGCCATGGCGCGGCGGCTGGCACCGGCGCTGGAGGCGGGCAGGGCGGCGGGGCTGCTTCGCTTCGACGACACCGACACCGCCTTCCGCAGCTTCTTCGGCCTCGTGGTGCGCGACATCCAGATCCGGTTGCTGCTCGGCGACCGGCTCGACCTCGACGCCCCGACCATCCAGCGCGACGCCGAGGCGGCGACGCGGCAATTCTTCGCCCTTTACGGGGTGGACGAGCAAAGGCCGGCAAAGGCCTGAAACCTAACGACAAGCAAACCAAGGAGGACCTGTCCATGCGCGTCTATTACGATCGTGATGCCGATCTCAACCTCATCAAGTCCAAGAAGGTCGCGATCATCGGCTACGGCAGCCAGGGCCGCGCCCATGCGCTCAACCTGAAGGATTCCGGCGTCGCCGAGATCGTCGTCGCGCTGCGCGAAGGCTCGTCGACGGCCAAGAAGGTCGAGGCCGACGGCCTGAAGGTGATGTCGGTCGCCGATGCGGCGAAATGGGCCGACCTGATGATGATGGCGACGCCGGACGAGCTCCAGGCCGACATCTGGAAGCAGGACATCGAGGGCAATATTCGCGATGGCGCGGCCATCGCCTTCGCCCACGGCCTCAATGTGCACTTCAACCTAATCGAGCCGAAGAAGACCATCGACGTGGTGATGATCGCGCCGAAGGGCCCGGGCCACACCGTGCGCAGTGAGTTCCAGCGGGGCGGCGGCGTTCCCTGCCTCGTCGCCATCGACCACGACGCCTCCGGCAACGCGCTGGATCTGGCGCTCTCCTATGCCTGCGGCGTCGGCGGCGGGCGCTCCGGCGTGATCGAGACGACCTTCAAGGAGGAGTGCGAGACCGATCTGTTCGGCGAGCAGGTGGTGCTGTGCGGCGGTCTGGTCGAGCTCATCCGGGCCGGCTTCGAGACGCTGGTCGAGGCCGGCTATGCGCCGGAAATGGCCTATTTCGAGTGCCTCCACGAGGTGAAGCTGATCGTCGACCTCATCTATGAGGGCGGCATCGCCAACATGAACTACTCGATCTCCAACACCGCCGAATGGGGCGAGTACGTCACCGGCCCGCGCATCATCACCGCCGAGACCAAGGCCGAGATGAAGCGCGTGCTGCACGACATCCAGACCGGCAAGTTCACCTCGGACTGGATGATGGAGAACAAGGCCGGCCAGTCGCGGTTCAAGGGGATCCGCCGGATGAACGACAGTCACCAGATCGAGGAAGTCGGCGAGAAGCTGCGCGGCATGATGCCGTGGATCAAGTCGAACGCGCTGGTGGACAAGGCGCGCAACTGATCGCTCGCGCCGGGGCCGGCCTAGGCCGGTCTCTGCCATTGCCCGCCCGCCCGGCGCTGCCGTGGGGGCGGGCGATCGATGCAACGGCGCTCCCGCGGCACCCGAAGATGAGGCGGTGGCCGGCAGCACCGGCCGCCGCCGCGTTGGCCGGCTGTCGAAATTTCCCCGGCGGCGTTCAGCATTCGCAAAGGTTTCGTTGCGATCATCGCGCGTGCGAAACCTCACGGAGGCCACCATGGGAGCGCTTCCCGAGCTCGAGCCCGACGGATCGGAACGCCGCGTCGCGCCGCGCATGCGGACGCTGAAGCGTGCGAAGATCATCTTCAACGGCGGCTTTTCGACATTCGACTGCATCCTGCGCAACATCTCCGCCACCGGCGCGCTGCTGACGATCGACGAGGCGGCGCATCTGCCGAAGCAATTCGAGATCCGCATCGGCGAGGAGCGCGACGAGCGCCCGGCGAAGCTGGTCTATCGGCGCGGCATGTTCGCCGGCATCCGCTTTTTGGATATCGCCGCTGATGATGACGACCACCACGACGAGGCGCCGCCCCCGCGGCACGAACAAGCGGAAGCTGCCGCGCCCGGGATAAGGCGGATCGAGCCGGAGGTTCTGCCACCCTCGCTCGTCCGGCTGATGCCCTGGGCACGGCCCTGACGGGCCAGCCTTCCGTCACTCGGGCTCGGTCGGCATAGCGTCTCCCGGCTCTCCCATGGCGGGCAAGGCGGGGCACGCCGGTCCCAACCCGCGTTCGCCCGGTGGGCACAGCGGCATCGGCAGGCCA
>DASYHY010000086.1:0-9429 GCA_036252795.1 Aurantimonas sp.
AGGTCCCCGACCTGCTCGCGCCATCGTGCCAGCCGGGCCGGCGTCTGCGGCGCCCATTTCATCGCCTTGAGCTTCGTCTCCCAGATCGGGCCGAGCGCGACGTAGTCCGGCCTGGCGGCGAGCGCCGTCGACAGTTCGGCCCGGTCGTGCGTGCTGATCCCCAGCCGCAGCCCGGCTGCGCGGATCGCGGCGAGACCGGCTTCCGCAAGATCCTCCTGGCCGAGATGCACGAAATCGCAGCCTTCCGCGATCGCCAGCTGCCAATGATCGTTGATGACTAGCGTGCAGCCATGCGCGGCGCAGACCGCCTTCGTCCGCCGCACCGCGTCGCGCAGCCGCTCGGGCGCCATGTCCTTGGCCCGCAGTTGCAGGAGCTTGACGCCGACGGGCACCAGACGCTCGGCCTGCTCCGCGTCGTCGACGATCAGATAGAAGGGGTCGAGCCGCTCGCCGGTCATTCGGCGCCGCCGAGCATCGGCTGGCCGAAGGTCGGCGTCGAGGGCGCCGCCATGTCGCGCGGGTCCATCGGATCGGCGAGAAAGGCGAGCCGCCCCGCCTCCACCGCCCCGGCAAAGGCCCGCGCCATGGCGACCGGCTCGCCGGCCCGGGCGACGGCGGTATTGAGGAGCACGCCGTCATAGCCGAACTCCATCGCGGCGGCGGCGTGCGAGGGCAGGCCCAGTCCGGCGTCGACGATCAGCGTCGTCTCCGGGAAATGCGCCCGCAGCTGGCGCAGCCCGTAGCGGTTGTTGAGCCCGAGCGCCGAGCCGATCGGCGCGCCCCACGGCATCAGGACGCGGCAGCCGGCCTCGACCAGCCGGTCGGCGACGGAAAGGTCCTCCACCGTGTAGGGCAGCACGTCGAAACCGTCCTCGATGAGGATCCGGGCCGCCTCGACCAGCCCGAACACGTCCGGCTGGAGCGTTTCCGCGTCGCGCACCACCTCCAGCTTGATCCAGTTCGTCGCGAACACCTCGCGCGCCATCTGCGCCGTCGTCACCGCCTCGCGCACCGAATGGCAGCCGGCGGTGTTCGGCAGCACCTTCACGCCGAGTTCGCGGATCAGCGACCAGAAGGCCTGGCCGGCGCGCCCGGTGCCGGATTCGCGGCGCAGCGAGACGGTCACCACCCCGGCGCCGGCAGCCTTGATCGACTCGGACATGACCTGCGGCGAGGGGTAGAGCGAGGTGCCCAGCATCAGCCGCGACCCGAGCCGCGTGCCGTAGATGTCCATGCCGTCCGCAGTGTCTTCTGGGCGCCTGTCCTCCATGGCTCAGCCTCCCTTCATCGGGGCGATGATCTCGACCGCGTCGCCCTCGGCAAGCGGCGTCCCGGCGCGCGCCTCGCGCGGGACGAAGTCCTGGTTGAGCGCGGTGGCGACGATCGCTCCCTCGTAGCCGAGCTCCAGGAGCAGGCCGTCGAGCGTCGAGGCGTCGACGTCGCGCAGTTCGCCATTGACCGATATGTTCATGAGGCAGCCTTCAGTCTCTCGCCCAGAATGTCGGACACGGCCTCGCCCGCCATGGCCGGGGACAGCAGGAAGCCGTGGCGATAGAGCCCGTTGACGGTGACGACGCGGCCCCGGCGCGATACGCGCGGCAGATTGTCGGCGAAGGCCGGCCGAAGGCCGCTGCCGGTCTCGACGATCTCGGCCTCGGCAAACGCGGGGTGCAGCGCATAGGCAGCGTTGAGGAGGTCGACCATCCCCCGCGCCGTGACGCCGCGCCTGTCCTGGCTCTCCACCATCGTGGCGCCCACCATGAACAGCCCGTCGCCGCGCGGGACGACGTAGATCGGCCAGCGCGGATGCAGGAGCCGGACCGGGCGCGAAAGCGTCACCTCGCGGCTCTTCAGGATCAGCATCTCTCCCCGCACCGGGCGCAGCTGCGGCATGTCATCGGCGGCCGCGAAGCCGCGGCAGTCGACGATGAGATCATGGTCGAGGGCGGACGGGGTGACGGCGGCGCCGAAATGGACCTGCCCGCCTGCGTGGACGGCGAGGTCGACGAGGCTCTCCAGCGCCAGGCGCGGGTCGAGATGGGCTTCCGCGGGGAAGAACAGCGCGTCGCCGAAGCGGCCGGCGAGATCCGGCTCGAGCGCTGCGATCCTGTCGGGCCCGATGCGCTCGTGGCCGCGCGTGCGGCGCGAGAAGCGGGCGAGATCGCCGCGGTCGCGCAAGGGGACCACCACCAGCGTGCCCTCGCGCCGAACGTGGGGCACATTCGCCGCCCACCAGTCGATCCCGGCAAGACCGGGCGCGACGATCCCGGAGCCGGCATCCTCGGCTTCGCAGTACGGCGCCAGCATACCGCCGGCGAGCCATGAGGCGGCACTTGTGCCGAGCCGCTCCGACGCCTCGTAGATCTCGGCGGGCCGGCCCTGCTCGGCGAGCCGTGCGGCGGTGACGAGCCCGGCGGCGCCGGCCCCGATGATGGCGATGCGCATGGTCAGGACGATCCCGTCCTGCCTTCGTGCCTGCCGATCATCCGCGTCCTCCGTCTGCATCGGATCCGCTGGCTGACGACAGGATGGAAAGGCTTCGCGCGGCCTGCAAAGGCCCTTGCCCACTCGCCGATCGCCGCGAGCGGCAGCCATCCCTCCGCCAGTGCAAACTGGATCAGGTTCGAAGGGTCGCCACGCGCTGTCGCCGGTGGCCTCTCAGTTCCCTGCCGGAACTCCCCTTGGATGGACGGAATCTGGGCGTCCGGGCCAGCCCTGTCAACTTGGTCGAGCCGAGCTTTTGCCGCCTGCCCCGCTCACGCCTGCGGGATACGGGCTTGCCGGCGTCGTCGGCGCATTCGCAGCGCGCCGTGGCAGCCCGCGCCGCAGGCCCAGCCGAGCCCGAACCCGACGGCCGTCAGGAGCAGTCCCTCGACGGTGATCGGCAATGCCGGACGGTAGTCCTCGCCGGTCCGCCCGGCGATGGCCCAGTCGGGATCGCCGGCCGCGAGGAAAGGCCGGAACAGCGGCGCCGCCTCGAGGAGTTCGCGATAGCGCCGCTCCACGTCTTCGTAGCGCACGATGGTGGTGGCGGCGTCGGCACCCTGCCGCACGACCAGCGTGTCGGCATTGGCCTGCAGGCGGTCCAGCGCCTGCTGGCGCGACAGCGAGAGGCTGCTGGCGCTTTCGTCGAACCGCGCGACGACCTGCCGAAGCTCGTCCGCCGCACCGCCCAGCCGCTGCAGATATTGCTGGGTGAACTCCGTCGACTGGCTGAACGTCAGCCCGAGGAGGATCGCCGCGAACAGACGGATCAGCAGCGCCGACATCATGCTTCCTCCGGTCGACCCGGCCGATGCCGGTCATCGCACCACAACGCGGCGCGGCGCTGGTCCGATCCGGCGGGCTGCACGTCACGCAAACAGGCGGGTGCCGCGCTCGGCGATGGCCTGGAAACTCGCGGTGACATGGTCGGCGAGCGCGTCGGCGACGATCCCCGCCCCGTCCCGCCGGGCGAGGATCATTCGGTAGGATCCGAGAGCCGGCAACCCTCTTTCGGGGCCGAGCCGCACCAGGTTCTCCGAAACGACGCTGAGCGGCAGCGGCGCCACCGCCAGATCCGCCGCGACCGCCGCGATCTGCCCCTGGCAGAACTCGCTGCGATAGGCGAGGCGGTAGTCGATACCCGCCTTGTCGAGGGCGTTCAGCGCAATGGCACGCCAGGAACAGCCGTGGTCGGCCAGCGCCAGCGGCAGCGGCCGGGTTCCCGCAGCCATTCCGCCGCGGGCGCCGATCCAGACCAGCGGCTCGGTGTGGATGACGTTCGGACCATCGGCTGCCGTATCGCTGGCATAGATGGCGATGTCGAGTTCGCCGCTCGCGCAAAGCCGTTCCAGTTCCGCCGTCCGGTCCAGCCGGACCTCCACCTCGACCCTCGGATGGGTCTGGGCGAAGCGCCGCAATATGTCGGGGATCGCGATCGTGCCGGCGTCGTTCGGGACGCCAAGCCGGACGCTGCCCTCGCAGGCCGGCTCGTTGAAGCGGGTGAAGGCCTCGTCGTTTAGCTTCAGCAGCCGCCTTGCATAGCCGAGGAAGATCTCGCCGTCCGGCGTCAGGGCCACGCTGCGCGCGTCGCGCCGAAACAGATCGCGGCCGACCATGTCCTCGAGCTTCTTGACCTGCAGGCTGATCGCGGAGGGGCTGCGATGCACCCGCTCGGCGGCGCGCGAGAAATTTCCCGTGTCGGCGATCGCCACGACCGTCCGCGCGAGGTCGATGTCGAGATTGGGATGGGCAGGCATGGAGGACATGAAGGCGACCTGTCAGCTGAACTCAAGGCAAAAGTTTATACCTTCTCGTTTTTCTAATCAATGAGCGAACCTCATATTGCAGTCATCAGCAATTGGAGGTGCTCATGCTATCCTACCACCACGCACCCGTCCGCCCCGGAGACGAGGAGACCAATCTGGTCGCTTCCGGATTTGCGGCGCGGCTCAAATCCTGGAGCGTCGAAAGGCGGCAGCAGCGTCTGCGGCGGGACGCGTTCAACACGCTGCTCCGCGTCGACGACCACATCCTCGCCGACATCACCGGGCTGACCCGCGCCCAGGTCGAACATGCCGCAAGTCTGCCGCTCAGCGTCGATGCCACGGCCGTCATCCGCATGCGGCTGGGTGACCTGCGGGACCGTCCCGCGGCGACCCCCGATCGCCGATCCGGGTCGTAGGCTCATCCCATCCCGACGCTGCCCTGCCTCCTGGCGGGAGCGGAAACGAAAAAGGCGCGCCCTTCGCGGGCGCGCCTTCATGAAGCGGTGTGAAGAAGAGGCCGGTCAGGCCGCGTCTTCGGCCTTGTCGCCGCTGATCTCCTGGCCGGTCGCCTGGTCGACGACCTTCATCGAGAGCCGCACCTTGCCGCGCTCGTCGAAGCCCATCAGCTTGACCCAGACCTTCTGGCCCTCCTTGACGACGTCGGTCGTCTTGGCGACGCGCTCGGCGCCGAGCTGCGAGATGTGCACCAGCCCGTCGCGCGAGCCGAAGAAGTTGACGAAGGCGCCGAACTCGACGGTCTTCACCACCGTGCCCTCGTAGATCTCGCCCACTTCCGGCTCGGCCACGATCGAGTGGATCCACTTCCGGGCCGCCTCGATCTCCTTGGCGGAGGAGGAGGCGATCTTCACCGTGCCGGTGTCGTCGATGTTGATCTTGGCACCGGTCTTCTCGACGATCTCCCGGATGATCTTGCCGCCGGCGCCGATGACGTCGCGGATCTTGTCGGTCGGGATCTGCATGACCTCGATACGCGGCGCGTACTCGCCGAGCTCGGCCCGGCTGGTCGACAGCGCCTTCGCCATCTCGTCGAGAATGTGCAGGCGGCCGCCTTTCGCCTGGTCGAGGGCGATCTGCATGATCTCCTCGGTGATGCCCTGGATCTTGATGTCCATCTGCAGCGAGGTGATGCCCTCGGACGTGCCGGCGACCTTGAAGTCCATGTCGCCCAGATGATCCTCGTCACCGAGGATGTCGGACAGCACCGCGAAGCGCTCGTCTTCCTTGATCAGGCCCATGGCGATGCCGGCGACCGAGCGGCTCAGCGGGACGCCCGCGTCCATCAGGGCCAGCGAGGTGCCGCAGACCGTCGCCATCGAGGACGAGCCGTTCGACTCGGTGATCTCGGAGACGGCGCGGATCGTGTAGGGGAACTGCTCCTGTGCCGGCAGGATCGGCCGGATGGCGCGCCAGGCGAGCTTGCCGTGGCCGATCTCGCGGCGGCCGGGCGAACCCATGCGGCCGGTCTCGCCGACCGAGTAGGGCGGGAAGTTGTAGTGGAGCAGGAAGCGCTCCTTGTAGGTGCCGGTCAGCGCATCGACAAACTGCTCGTCCTCGCCGGTGCCGAGCGTCGCGACGACCAGCGCCTGGGTCTCGCCGCGGGTGAACAGCGCCGAGCCGTGGGTGCGCGGCAGGACGCCGGCCTCGGAAACGATGGTGCGGACCGTCTGGAGGTCGCGCCCGTCGATGCGGGTGCCGGTGTCGAGGATGTTCCAGCGGACGATCTTCGCCTGCAGCGACTTGAACACCGCGGAGACTTCTTCCTTGGTGTAGGTCGCGGCTTCCGCGTCCTCAGGCAGGAAGTGCGCCGTGACCTTCGCCTTGACGGCGTCGACGGCAGCGTAGCGGGCCATCTTGTCGGTGTTCTTGTAGGCGTCGCGCAGCTCGCCCTCGACCAGCTGGAGCATTTCCTGCTCGAGCGTCGAGCGGTCCGGAGCCTGATGCTCCCGCGGCTCCTTGGCGGCGTGCTCCGCGAGCTTGATGATCGCGTCGATCACCGGCTGGAAGCCGCGATGGCCGAACATGACGGCGCCGAGCATGATGTCTTCGGCGAGCTCGTGGGCTTCCGATTCCACCATCAGCACGGCGTCCTCGGTGCCGGCGACGATCAGGTCGAGCTTCGACTCGCCCATTTCGTCGACATGCGGGTTGAGCTTGTACTCGCCGTTGATGTAGCCGACGCGCGCGCCGCCGATCGGGCCCATGAACGGAACGCCGGAGAGCGTCAGGGCCGCCGAGGCGGCGACCATGGCGACGACGTCCGGGTCGTTCTCGAGGTCATGCTGGAGAACCGTGAGGACGACCTGCGTGTCGTTCTTGTAGCCTTCCGCGAAGAGCGGGCGGATCGGACGGTCGATCAGACGCGAGGTGAGCGTCTCCTTCTCCGACGGACGGCCCTCGCGCTTGAAGAAGCCACCCGGGATCTTGCCCGCGGCGAAGGTCTTCTCCTGATAGTTGACGGTCAGCGGGAAGAAGTCGAAGCCGGCCTTCGGCTGCTTTTCGGAAACCACGGTCGCGAGCACCACCGTCTCGCCGTAGGTCGCGAGGACCGCGCCGTCGGCCTGACGGGCGACCTTGCCGGTCTCCAGGGTGAGCGGACGTCCCGCCCAGTCGATTTCCACCTTGTGGGTATTGAACATGTTCTTGCCTTTTCATCCTGCGCTCCGTGGTGCCCGTTTCGGGCGCCGGAGCCGGAGCGCGTTTCGTGGTCGAAACGCGTCATGGGCAAGACGGCGGGAGGCTTCGCGGGAACCTGGTCGGTTCCGCCGCGGTGGCTTTCCACCGCGCTGTTCCGGAAGCATCCGGCAATCCTGCCCCATGACCGTTCGGTGGTCGGACGGCGCGACTGGTTCGCGCGATCCGGGGCTGCGGCGCTCCCTGGCGGAGCACCGAAATGCGCTCGGCGGGCCCCGGAACGATCCAAGGCCCGCCGAGCGAGAATGGTCAGCGGCGCAGGCTGAGGCGGCCGATGAGGGTCTGGTAGCGCTCTTCTTCCCGCGACTTCAGATAGTCGAGGAGACGGCGGCGCTGCGAAACCATCTTGAGAAGGCCACGCCGCGAGTGGTTGTCCTTCTTGTGGTCCTTGAAGTGACCAGTCAGGTTGTTGATGCGCTCGGTGAGGATCGCCACCTGGACCTCCGGCGAACCGGTGTCGCCTTCCTTGGTGCCGTATTCCTTCATGAGCTCTGCTTTACGCTCAAGCGTGATCGACATCGAAATCCCTTTCTTGGAAGTCGTGAGGGTTCGGTCGCCCTTGGCCGGGATGTCGTCCAGCGAGGGCCATGAATAGCGGACGGGCAAATTGCCGGTCGGCGCCTGCCGCATATAGGCGAAAACCGCAGCGATTGCTAGCCTGACCTCTCGGGCGCTGCGACGGCTCGCGCACGTCGTCGTCCTTTGACAGCGACATGAAAGGTTGATATCAACTTTACTGCGTTGCGGGAGCGTCTCCTGCGACCGGGAATCCACGAAGCGGGGAGGTACGGCGCATGCGAGAGGGCAGCTTCATCTGGTACGAGCTCATGACCGGCGATACGGGCGCCGCGGAGCAATTCTACCGCGACGTCCTTGGCTGGACGGCGACCGACACGAGCGTGCCCGGCATCGCCTATACGACCTTCAAGGCTGCGGACGTGCCCGTGGCCGGGCTGATGGCGCTGTCGGCGGAAATGCGGGACGCCGGCGCCCAACCCGGCTGGCTGGGCTATGTGCTCGCCGACGACGTCGACGCGACCGCCGAGCGGCTGAAGACGCTCGGCGGCGCCATCCACCGCCCCGCCGACGATATTCCGGGGGTCGGCCGTTTCGCGGTGGTTGCGGCGCTCGACGGCGCGGTCTTCGCGCTGTTCAGGCCGAAGGACGGCAACGGCCCCGAGCGCTCGCCCATGACGCCGGGCCATGTCGGCTGGCATGAACTGATGGCCGGCGAACTCGAGTCCGCCTTCGCCTTTTACGGGGAGCTGTTCGGCTGGGTGCGGACGGAAGCGATCGACATGGGGTCGATGGGGACCTACCAGCTCTTCGCCGCCCGCGATGGCGAGCGGGCGATCGGCGGCATGATGACCCGCCCGGCGGAGGTGCCGGCCTGCTTCTGGCTGTATTATTTCACCGTGGAAGCGCTCGATGCTGCGATCGAGCGCGTCACCGCAGGCGGCGGCACGCTGCTCAACGGACCGATGGAAGTGCCGGGCGGCGCATGGATCGGGCAGTTCCTCGACCCGCAGGGCGCGATGTTCGCGCTTGTCGGGATGCGCCGGTAGACGATCAGCGCTGGCAGAACGGGCAGAAGAAGGTCGACCGCCCGGACTGGACGATCCGTCGCACGACGCCACGGCACTCGTGCCGCGGGCACGGCTCGTGCTCCCGGTCATAGACGGCGAAGCTGTGCTGGAAATAGCCGAGCGAGCCGTCCGCCTGGCGATAGTCGCGCAGCGACGATCCGCCGGCGGCGATCGCGTCGCTGATCGTCTCCCGTATTTCCAGCGCCAGCCGCTCGAGCCGCAGGGTGGCTCTGCCGTCCTTGCGAACGAGCGTGCCCGGGGCGCGGCGCGGCGACAGGCGCGCCCGCCAAAGCGCCTCGCAGACATAGATGTTGCCGAGTCCCGCGATCACCCGCTGGTCGAGCAGCGCCGCCTTGAGCGGCGCCGAACGGCCGGCGAAGAACGGGGCGAGGGCCGTACCCGACAGCTCGTTGCCCGTCGGTTCGATCCCGAGCCCGGCGAAATGCGGATGCGCGTCGAATGCGTCGCGCTCGATCAGGCTCATATAGCCGAAGCGCCGCGGGTCGTTGAACACGACGCTGGCCCGGGTTCCCTCGCGCGTTGAAAGTGCGAAGCGGACATGGTCGTGCAGGCGCTCGCTGGAGCGCGGATGCGCGAAGACGCCCGGCACCGCTTCCCCGCCAAGCGTCTCGATGCGGAACGAGCCGGACATGCCGAGATGCATCGCCAGCACCAGCCCGCCCTCGATATCGGCGAGGAGGTATTTCGCCCGCCGGCCGAGCGCCTCGATCCGGCGCCCGGCCAGCCGTTCGGCGAACCGCTCGGGGAGCGGAAAGCGCAGATCCGGCCGCGACAGGACCACCTGATCGATGCGGGCGCCCTCCATCACGTCGACGAGGCCGCGGCGGACGGTCTCGACCTCTGGCAATTCCGGCATTTTC
>DASYHY010000087.1:0-9452 GCA_036252795.1 Aurantimonas sp.
GCGCTCAGGCGCTGGCTCGTCAGCTCGACATTCGTGATGATGTCGTTGATGTCCTCGCGGCGCTCGCCGATCGAATCGGCGACTCCGGCGATGGAGTCCGCCGCGCGGGCGACGTTGTCGGTCGCCGACGAGACATTTTCGACCGCGCGGTTCACCTGCCCCGGATCGACGCTGGCGATGAGCGTGTCGACCTGTGCGCGGGTCTCCGAGAAGCCGTTGAGGGTGGATTCGAGCGTCCGGACGGTCTGGTCGACGCCGTCGATGATCGACTGGATCTCCTGGGTTTTCCCGCTGAGCGCGGAGGTGACGTTGCGCACGTCGCCGATCGCCTCGTTGACGGTGGAGGCATCGATCGACTGGATCAGCGCGTCGGCGGAGGCGACCGTGTCGTTCACCCGGCGGCTAGCCTCGCTGATATTGTCGGTGATCGGCCCGAGGCCGGCGAGCAGCGCGTCGATCTCGGAGCTGCGCTCGGCGATCGTGGTGGTGATGCGGTTGACGTTCTGGGCCGCGTTGGCAGCCCCGGATATGGCCGAATTGATCGCCTCCTGCTGCACGCCGATCGACTGCGTCAGCGACGAGACGTTGGTGGCGCTGGTGGCGATGGCGTCGACCGCGGCTGAGACCTGCGCGGGATCGACGGCCGCAACCACCCGGTTCGCCGACTCCAACGTCGTGTCCAGCCGCTCCGCCACCCTCGTCGCCGTTTCCGTGATCGGCCCGAGGCCGGCGAGGAAGCTGTCGATCTGCGGCGTGTTGCGATTGATGATCTCGCCGACATCGCCGATGCTGTCGGTCGCGGTCCGGACCGAGGCGACGACGCTGTCGATGTTGTCCGTCTGCGCGCGCAGCGTCTCCGACATCGCCGCGACGTTGGAAACGGTCGTGCGGATCGCGGCCGGGTCGACCGCCGCAATGATCGCCTGGGCGTCCGAAATCGCGTCCGGCAGCCCTTCAGCCACGGTGTTCGCCGTGTTGGCGAGCCGGCTGAGGCTCTGCAGGAACTCGTCGATGTCGTCGGAGTTGGACGCCAGGCTTGCGGTGAACTGCTCGATGTTCTGGGACGTCGTCGCGACGTTCTCGAGGGTGACGCTGATCGATGGTCCCGCCCCCGCGACGATGCTCTCGAACTCGCCCAGGATGGTGTTCGCCCGGTCGGCGATGTCGCGCGCCGTGGCAAGGATGTCGGTGATGTCGGAGGGGTTCGCGCGGATCACCGGCACGGTGCCCTGCCGCAGCGCCTCGGTGATGATGTCGGGCTCCCCGGCCGCGCCGCCCTTCAGCTCGATGAAGGCGAAGCCGGTCAGTCCCTGGAAACCGATATTCGCCTGCGTCGTCTCCTTGATCGGAATGCCGGGATCGACCTGCGTGGCGGCGATGACGACCCGGGGATTGTTCGGGTCGATGCGCAGCGACTGCACGGCGCCGACCGGCAGGCCGTTGAACAGGACCTGGCTGCCCTGCTGCAGGCCGGTGACCGACCCCTCGATCCGCACCAGCAGCGGCACCCGGGACTCTCCCTGGGTCGCGAAGATCGACCAGTAGACGAAGCCGAACGCCAGCGCGAGGACGACGAGCGTGAAGATACCGACGCGGACGTAGTTCGCCTTGGTTTCCATCAAACAATCCCTTCCTGGGCATGTCCGCCGCTGTCGGGCGCCACGATCGTGCGAGCCCGCTTTCCGTGGAAGTACGATTTCACCCACGGATGGTCGAAGGCGAGCATCGTCGGCAGCGGCCCCTCGACCAGCACCTTGCGCTCTCCCAGCACCGCGATGCGGTCGCAGGCCTGGAACAGGCTGTCGAGATCGTGCGTGACCATGTACACGCTCAGCCCCAGCGTGTCCCTCAAGGTCATGATCAACTGATCGAAATCCGCGGCGCCGATGGGGTCGAGCCCCGACGTCGGCTCGTCCAGGAAGACGATGTCGGGATCGAGCGCCAGCGCCCTCGCAAGCGCCGCGCGCTTGATCATGCCGCCCGACAGCTCCGAGGGGAACTTGTTCCCGGCATCCTGCTTGAGCCCCACGAGGTCGAGCTTCAGGCGCGCCAGCTCGCGCATCAGCCCCGGCGACAGGTCCAGATATTCGCGCATCGGCACCTCGATGTTCTCGAGGACGGTCAGCGACGAGAACAGCGCGCCGTGCTGGAAGAGGACGCCCCAGCGACGCTCGACGGCCAGCCGGTCGGCATCGTCGGCCTCGGGATAGTTGATCCCGAAGACCTCGATCGTGCCGCCCTGCATCGGGTTGAGGCCGAGAATGGTCCGCAGCAGCACCGACTTGCCCGACCCCGACGGCCCCACGAAGCCGAGAATCTCGCCGCGACGGACGTCCAGCGAAAGCTTCTCGAGGATCGTGTTCTCCCCGAAGCTGACGGTGACATCGCGGACGCTGATGATCAGATCATCGTCCTGCGAAGCGGCGCGTTCCGCGGGCATGGCGGGATCAGAGACCGATGGAGGCATAGAATATCGCGAATAGGCCATCCATCAGGATGACGAGGAAGATGGCCTTCACCACGGCGGCGGTGACGTGCAGGCCGAGGCTTTCGGCGCTGCCGCCGACCTTCATGCCCTCGGACGATGCGACGAGGCCGATGATGATCGCCATGAAGGGTGCCTTGATCAGCCCCGAGAAGATGGTGAACAGGTCGATCGAGGACTGCATGCCCTGGATGAAGTTCGCCGTCGAGATGCCCGAATACGCCCGCAGTACCACCATGCCACCCAGAAGGGCCGCCAGATTGGCGAGCACGGTCAGGAGCGGCAGCGCGATGGTCAGCGCGACGAGACGCGGAAACACCAGCACGCCGATCGGATTGAGGCCGATGACCTGGAGGGCGTCGACCTCCTCGCGCATCTTCATCGAGCCGATCTCGGCGGTGATGGCGCTGCCGGAGCGACCGGCGATCATGATCGCCGTCAGCAGGACGCCGATCTCGCGCAGCACGAGGATGCTAATGAGGTTGACCGCATAGACCTCGCCCCCGAAGCGGCGGAGCTGGAAAGCGCCTTGTTGCGCGATGATCGCACCGATGAGGAAGCTCATCAGGACGATGATCGGCACCGCCTTCACCCCCATCTGGTCGACCTGATTGAAGATCGCCGCGGAGCGGAGCTGGGTGCGCCCCGTCAGCCGTCGGCCCGCGCCGTAGATCGCGCCGCCGATGATGTTGAGCGAGATGACGATCTCGTCATAGACGGCGACGGTGCCCCGACCGATCGTCTCGAGCAGGCTCGTCAGGATCTGCCGCCGCGGCGCCTCGGGCTCCGGGCGCTCGCTGTCCATCGCGCGCCGCACCGCGTCGAACAGCGCTGAGTCGCGATCCGCGACGCCTTCAAGCCGGGACCCGCCGCCGAGATCGCGGGCGAGCCGCTCGATCACCAGCGCGCCGGCGGTGTCGATCCGGCCGATCTCGCCGCAGTCGACAACGACGGCGGCGTCAGCATCGGGCCTGCTGAAGTCGGCGACCGTCTGCTCGATCGATCCGACGGTCCGCGCCAGCCAGTCTCCCGTCGCCTTCAGCACGAGCCCGCCCTCCCGCTGCTCGCGGGCAAGCGCAGGCTGAACGGCCTGCCGCCGTCCCGTAGCGCCGGCCGGACTTGCTGGAGAACGATCGGGCATGGGCGCGTGCTTGACCTTCCTGCGAAGTGTCTGAAGAGGACGGGAGGCGTCGGCGCGCCGTGGAACGCGATTCGCTGCGGTTGCAGCGCTTCGTACCGCGCCCAAGGATTAATCGTCTATTGACGTATTGTCATGGACTCTCCGCCGCCCGCCTGACCTGAGGGATCGATAAAGCCATGTCGCGTCGTGTTTCGGTCACAGTCGAGCACTTCCCGCTCGCCCGCGAATTCCGCATCTCGCGCGGTGCCAAGAGCGAGGCTGTGGTCGTCGTCTGCACGATCGAGGAAGGCTCGGTCCGCGGTCGGGGCGAATGCGTCCCCTACGCGCGCTACGGCGAGAGCGTGGACAGCGTCCTCGCCGCGATCGAGACCGTGCGCCAAGGCGTCGAGCGCGGTGCCTCGCGGGAGGAACTCGACCGGCTCCTGCCTGCGGGCGCGGCGCGCAACGCCCTCGACTGCGCGCTCTGGGACCTGGAGGCGAAAGCCAGCGGACGGCGTGTCGCCGACGTGATCTGCCGCACCCTGCCCCGCGCCGTCGAGACCGCCTACACGCTCGGGATCGACGAACCCGAAGCGATGGCTGAAGCCGCGAGGGCCGCCAGCCGCAGCCTGTTGAAGATCAAGGTCGGCACGGACGGCGACATCGACCGCATGCGGGCGATTCATGCATCGGCCGGCGGCGCAAAGCTGATCCTCGATGCCAACGAGGGATGGACCGCGGCAAACATCAGGGCCCATCTCCGCGCGGCGGCGGCTGCCGGAGCCGTACTGGTCGAGCAGCCGCTCCCCAAGGGCGACGACGCCATCCTCGCCGACATCCCGCATCCGGTCCCGATCTGCGCCGACGAGTCGGTGCATACCGAGGAAGACCTCGAAGCCCTGTGCGGCCGCTACGACTACGTCAACGTCAAGCTCGACAAGACGGGTGGGCTGACCGAGGCGCTCCGCCTGGTGACGCGGGCGCAGGAACTCGGCTTCGGCGTGATGGTCGGCTGCATGGTGGGCACGTCGCTGGCGATGGCGCCCGCCGTCCTTCTCGCGCAGGCGGCCGAGTTCGCCGATCTCGATGGCCCTCTGCTTCTGGCGCAGGACCGGCCCCACGGACTTGTCTATGACCGCTCCACGGTTGCCCCGCCGACCCCGGATCTGTGGGGCTGAAAAGCGGCCGGCGCTGATGCGGCGACGGCCTCAGCCGGCAAGGCGCAGCGGTGCCCCGTTGCTGACGCCCCGAACCGTCTCGAGGAAGACGTCGGCGCACGCTTCCCAGCTGTAGGCCTTCGAGCGTTCGAGCGCGTCACTGCGCTGCAGGGAAAGCGCCGCGAGGCAGGCTTCCCGCAGGTCGGTCGAGATGCGTCCTGCATCGGAGTCGGCGATCACGTCCAGGGGGCCGGGTTCCGGATAGGCCGCGACCGGCACGCCGCAGGCAAGCGCCTCTATCAGCACGATCCCGAACGTATCGGTCTTGGAGGGGAAGACGAAGACGTCGGCCGAAGCGTAGTAGCGGGCCAGCGCCTCGCCGGTCTGGGCCCCGGCAAAGTGCGCGTCGGGGTAGCGCTGCATCAGCTCCGGCAGCATCGGCCCGTCCCCCACGACGAGCTTCGAGCCGGGCAGATCGAGCTCCAGGAACGCCTCGATGTTCTTCTCCGGCGCAATCCGCGACACGGTCAGGAAGATCGGGCGCGGCAGGTTCAGCGCGATCGGCTCGGTCGGATGGAACTGGCTGCGGTCGACGCCGCGGGTCCAGGTGACGAGATTGTCGAAGCCGAGGTCGACCAGCTTGCGGCGCATGGACTCCGTCGGAACGAGGCAGGCGGCCGCCGGAGCATGGAAGCGCCGCAGGAACGCGTAGGTGACGCTCTCCGGGATCGGGGCGCGCTTGCGCAGATATTCCGGAAACCGCGTGTGGAAGCTCGTGGTGAAGCGCCGTCCCCGGCGCAGCGCCGCCCGTCGCGCGGCCAGACCGACGGGACCCTCGGTCGCGATGTGGATCGCTGTCGGCTGGTATTCCTCGATGATCTTCTCCAGCCGGTCGGCCGACGCCAGGGCGAGGCGTATTTCCGGATAGGTCGGGCATGCGACGGTGCGGAAGTCGAGGGGGCTCACGACGCGCACCTCCGCGCCGCGGTCGCGCAGCTGGTCGCAGAGGCTGGACAGCGTCCGCACCACGCCGTTTACCTGCGGGTGCCAGGCGTCCGTGGCGATCAGGAAGCGGCTCATGAAACCATCTCTCGCTTTCAAGCTGCCTCGGCCGCGGGCGATTTGGCGGCATCCGCCAGCAATGGCTCCCGCTCGCCCGCCGGTCGTCTCTTGCCCGCCATTTCGGTCCAGCGGATCAGCTCGAGCGACCCGTCGTGGCGCTCGGCGACAGCCGTGCAGCTCTCGACCCAGTCGCCGGTGTTCACGTACTCGACGCCCTCGTGCCACGTCAGTTGCGCATGGTGGATGTGACCGCAGATCACGCCTTCGCATCCATGCTTGCGCGCCTCCTCGGCCAGCGCCGTCTCGAAGGCGCCGATGAAGTTCACGGCATTCTTGACCTTGAGCTTAGCCCAGGAAGAGATCGACCAATAGGGAAATCCGAGCCGGCGCCGCACGAGATTGAACAGGATGTTGATCGCAATCGCCGCATCGTATGCCCAGTCGCCGAGATAGGCGATGATCCGCGCGTTGCGCACGACCACGTCGAAGGCATCGCCGTGGATCACCAGGAAGCGCCGTCCGTCCGCCGTGACGTGGACATCCGTCAGCTTCACCTCGATGCCGCCGAAATGCTGGCCCGGAAAATCGCGGAGAAACTCATCGTGGTTGCCGGGCACGTAGATCACCGAAGCACCCTTGCGCGCCTTGCGCAGCAGCTTCTGGACCACGTCGTTGTGGGCCTGCGGCCAGTGCCAGGACCGCTTGAGGCGCCAACCGTCGACGATGTCGCCGACGAGGTAGATCTTCTCGGCGTCGTGCACCCGCAGGAAGTCGACCAGGAGTTCGGCCTGCGCCGCCTTCGATCCCAGGTGAACGTCGGAGATGAAGAGCGTCCGGAAGTGACGCGCCGTCGTCAGCTGGTGCATGGTGGCCATCCCGTCCAGACCTCGAAGAATGCCCTCGCTTGACGCTGGAAATGGCTGATTCTGATTGCATTCGTGTGACGCGCGGCCGAGACCGCCGCCGCCGCTGATCGGTTGCCAGTCGCAATCGATCGTTTAGAAGGAGCACCGGGCGGCTCCGGATGACCGCCGGCAAGAGCGTGAGGAAGTTCGCATGTCGGAGAACCAAACGGGCGGCACGGGCATGACGACCGCCGATCTCGACGAGCAGGCGCTCTTCTACCATCGCTACCCGATACCCGGAAAACTGGCGATCCGGGCGACGAAGCCGCTCGGCAACCAGCGCGATCTCGCGCTGGCCTATACGCCGGGCGTCGCCGCTCCCTGCCGCGAGATCGCTCGCGATCCCTCGCTCGCCGCGGACTACACGAGCCGCGCCAATCTGGTGGCCGTGGTCTCCAACGGCACCGCCGTGCTCGGGCTCGGCGACATCGGCCCGCTGGCCTCCAAGCCGGTGATGGAGGGCAAGGCCGTCCTGTTCAAGAAATTCGCCGACATCGACGTCTTCGACATCGAGATCGAGGCGCGGGAGATCGATCACATCTGCGACGTCGTGGCGGCGCTCGAGCCGACCTTCGGCGGCATCAACCTCGAGGACATCAAGTCGCCGGAATGCTTCGAGGTCGAGGCGAGGCTGCGCGAGCGGATGGCGATCCCGGTCTTCCACGACGACCAGCACGGCACCGCGATCATCGTGGCGGCGGCCATCCGCAACGGCCTGATGCTGGCCGGCAAGGAGCTGGCCGAGGCGAAGATCGTCACCTCCGGCGCCGGCGCCGCTGCCATCGCCTGCCTGAACCTGCTGGTCGAACTCGGCGCGCGGCGCGAGAACATCACCTGCACCGACATCGAGGGGGTCGTCTACGAGGGCCGCGAGAAGCGGATGGACCGCTGGATGGCGGTCTATGCGCGCAAGACCGACAAGCGCACGCTCCAGCAGGTGATCGAGGGCGCCGACGTCTTCCTGGGCCTGTCGGCGGGCGGCGTGCTGAAGCCGGAATATCTCGAGGCGATGGCCGAGCAGCCGATGATCATGGCGCTGGCCAATCCGACTCCGGAAATCATGCCGGAACGGGCCAAGGCCGTGCGGCCGGACGCGATGATCTGCACCGGGCGTTCCGACTTCCCCAACCAGGTCAACAACGTCCTCTGCTTCCCCTACATCTTCCGGGGCGCCCTCGACTGCGGTGCCACCGCGATCACCGAGAGCATGAAGGTGGCGGCGGTAGACGCCATCGCAGCGCTGACCCGCGAGGAAGTCTCGGAAGTGGCGGCAAAGGCCTACGGATCGGAAACGCCGGTCTTCGGGCCGGACTACCTGATCCCCTCGCCCTTCGATCCGCGGCTGATCCTGAAGATCGCGCCTGCGGTGGCGCTGGCGGCAGAGGCCGAGGGCGTCGCCTCGCGGCCGATCACCGACATGCCGGCCTATCTCGACCGGCTGAACCGCTTCGTCTTCCGCTCCGGCCTGATGATGAAGCCGATCTTCCAGATCGCCCGCAGTTCCGGCAAGCGGGTGATCTTCTCGGACGGCGAGGACGAGCGGGTGCTGCGCGCCGCGCAGGTCCTGCTGGAGGAGAAGGTCTGCCAGCCGATCCTCGTCGGCCGTCCCGGCGTCATCGCCAGCCGGCTCGAGCGCTACGGCCTGCGCATCCGGCCGGGCACGGATTTCGAGGTGGTCAACCCGGAGGACGACCCGCGCTACCGCGACTATGTCGACCACTATTTCGAGAAGGTCGGACGCAAGGGGGTCAATCCCGACACCGCGCGCACCATCATGCGCACCAACAACACGGTGATCGGCGCGATCGCCGTCTCGCGCGGCGAGGCCGATGCCCTGCTGTGCGGCCTCGAGGGCCGCTATCCGCCGCATGTGCGCGACATCAGCCAGGTCATCGGGATGATGCCGGGCGTGCGCCGCTTCGCGGCCATGAGCGGCTTGATCTTCCAGCAGGGCACCAAGTTCTTCCTGGACACCTATGTCCAGCGCGATCCCTCCGCCGAGGAGATCGCCGAGATGACGCTCCTCGCCGCGGCGGCGATCCGCCGCTTCGGCATCGAGCCCAAGGGTGCGCTGGTTTCGCATTCCAACTTCGGCACGGACGACACGGAGGCGACGCGGAAGATGCGCCGGGCGCTGGCGCTGATCCGGGCGCAGGCGCCGGATCTGGAAGTCGACGGCGAGATGCACGGCGATGCGGCGCTCAACGAGGATATGCGCCGACGCACCATGCCGAACTCGACCCTCAAGGGCGAGGCGAACCTCCTGATCTTCCCCAGCCTCGACGCCGCCAACATCACCCTCAACGTCGTGAAGACGATGACCGAGGCGCTGCATGTGGGCCCGATCCTGCTCGGAGCCGCCTCGCCCGCTCACGTGCTGACGCCGTCCGTGACGTCGCGCGGCATCGTCAACATGGCGGCGATCGCCACGGCGCAGGCTGTTCAGCAGGATTCCGGCGACTGAGGTCGGGGTCCCGCGAGCCGGCTGTCCGCGTCAGCCGAGGCGCGAAAGCAGCCGCTCGCGGCCGATCAGCGGCAGCAGGCCGGCAAGCTCCGGGCCGTGGTCGACACCGGTGAGCGCGAGCCGCAGCGGCATGAACAGCGCCCTGCCCTTGCGGCCCGTCGCCTGCCTGACCGCGTCGGTCCACGCCCGCCACGTGCCCGCATCGATGTCGCCCTCCGGCAGCAGCCCGCGCGCCGTCCCGATCATGGCTCTGTCGTCC
>DASYHY010000088.1:0-25837 GCA_036252795.1 Aurantimonas sp.
CGTTGTCGATGCGCGCCTTCAAGCAGCACCTGCGAGAGACCGGCGAGAGCAAGGGCTACAACGCCTCGTTCACGGCCGCCGATCGTTCGCGCTTTCGCCAGGCGCTGGACCTGATCCTGCGGCGCCCGGGGCTGAAAGCCCCCGACTGACGACAGCGTCTGTTCCCGGGAAAGGCCGTCGTCGATCCGGCTGTCTTCCGCCCCGGAACTCTCTATGCAAGATCCAGATTCTCCCCCACCGATTCCCTTAGGCAATGCCGCGGATGTCCTTGGATAGACTTGGGGATATCCAGCCTTGTCTCTCGATCATCTGCCGCTTTCAATCTTCGTTAACACCTTCGGCGCGAATATGGCGCAACCGTAGGGAAGAGGGCGGGCACCAATGGACGCGATGATCTGCAGCGGGGGAAACGACAACTTTGCCGTGCAGCTGATGCAGCATCTCGTCGTGCCCACATTCGTGCTGGACGGCGCGGGAAGGGTGATCATCTGGAACCGCGCCCTCGAGAGGATGACCGGTGTGGCGGCATCCACCGTCCTCGGGACGCGCCTTCACTGGACGGGATTCTACCAGCAGCAGCGCCAGTGTCTCGCGGACCTCGTTCTGGAAGGAACGCGGTCGCGCGTCTCCGAGCTCTACGAGACGGATCACAGCATGGCGTGCCCGTCCGGCGCATTGTCGGCCGAGAACTGGTGCGTCTTTCCGATCGGCGGGGGGCGTCGCTATCTCGCGATCGACGCAGGGCCTATCTACGCCGACGACGGGACGCTCATCGCGGTGGTGGAGACGCTGCGCGACATCACCGTGCAGAAGGAGGCGCAGTCAGCCCTCGAGCTTCTGGCGAACCAGGATGGTCTGACCGGCATCGCGAACCGCCGTGCGCTGGACAGACGCCTCGACCACGAATGGCAACTGACGGATGGTGCAGACCGCGCGATCTCGATGCTGATGATCGATATCGACCACTTCAAGATCTACAACGATCATTTCGGCCATCAGTGCGGAGACGACTGCCTCAAGCGCATTGCCGGCATCATCGTCGAGGAGACGCGCAGCGACATCGACATGGTCGCCCGCTACGGGGGTGAGGAGTTTGCGGTGGTGCTGCCGCAGGCGCGCATCGAAAGCGCGATCGCCGTGGCCCGCCGCATCCTCAAGGCGACCGACGATGCGGCGATCCCGCATCCGGAGGCTTTCCCCCTGGACCGCGTGACGCTCAGCATTGGAGCGGCAAGCCGCGATCGCTGGATGACAACGCCGGCCGATCTGATAGCCGCGGCGGACGCTTCGCTCTACGCCGCCAAGGAGCGCGGTCGCAACCTCATCGTGGCCCAGCCGCTCGCCGTCGCCTGACGCGGCTACAACTGCTCCGGCGAGCCCGTGCGCGCCGGCCCTCTCCGTCAGTCCGCCAGCACAAGCACGGCGCGCCGCTGCCAGCTACAGCGGAATGTTGTCGTGCTTCTTCCAAGGGTTCTCAAGATCCTTGTTGCGAAGCATCGCCAAGGCTCTCGCCACCCGTCGCCGGGTCGAATGCGGCATGATCACCTCGTCGACATAGCCGCGCTCGGCAGCCACGAAGGGCGACAGGAAGCGCTCTTCATATTCCCGCGTATGGCGTTCCAGCTTCTCCGGATCGGCCGCATCGCGCCGGTGGATGATCTCGGCGGCGCCCTTGGCACCCATGACCGCGATCTGCGCCGTCGGCCAGGCGTAGTTCACGTCGCCCCGCAAATGCTTCGAGGCCATGACGTCATAGGCGCCGCCGAAGGCCTTGCGGGTGATCACCGTCACCTTCGGCACGGTCGCCTCGGCGTAGGCGAAGAGCAGCTTGGCGCCGTGCTTGATCAGGCCGCCCTGCTCCTGCGCGGTGCCGGGCAGGAAGCCCGGGACGTCGACGAAGGTGAGGATCGGAATCGAAAAACAGTCGCAGAAGCGCACGAAACGCGCCGCCTTGCGCGACGCGTCTGAATCAAGAACGCCCGCGAGCACCATCGGCTGGTTGGCGACGATGCCCACCGTCCGGCCCTCGATGCGGCCGAAGCCGGTCACGATGTTCTTGGCGAAAGCGCCCTGGATCTCGAAGAAATCCGCTTCGTCCGCGGTCTTCGCGATCAGTTCCTTGATGTCGTAGGGCTTGTTGGCGTTGTCCGGGATCAGCGTGTCGAGCGAGGCATCCTCCTCGGTCACCGACTGATAATACGCCAGTTCCGGTACCGGCGACGTGTTCGAGCCCGGCAGCAGATCGATCAGCCGGCGCATCTCGGTCAGCGCCGCCACGTCGTTGTCATAGGCGCCGTCGGCGATCGACGACTTGACCGTGTGGATCGAGGCTCCCCCGAGTTCCTCGGCCGTCACCGTCTCGTTGGTCACCGTCTTCACCACGTCGGGACCGGTCACGAACATGTAGGACGTATCGCGGACCATGAAGATGAAGTCGGTCATCGCCGGCGAGTAGACGTCGCCGCCCGCACAGGGGCCCATGATCACCGAAATCTGCGGGATCACCCCCGACGCGAGCACGTTGCGCTGGAATATCTCGGCGTAGCCCCCCAGTGCCGCGACCCCCTCCTGAATCCGGGCGCCGCCTGCGTCGTAGAGGCCGATGATCGGCGCGCGGTTGCGCAGCGCCATGTCCTGGATCTTCTGGACCTTTTCGGCATGGGCCTCGGACAGCGAGCCGCCGAACACGGTAAAGTCCTTGGCGAAGACGAAGACGGTTCGCCCGTTCACCGTTCCCCACCCGGTCACCACCCCGTCGCCCGGTATCGCCTGCTCGGCCATGCCGAAATCCGTCGCGCGGTGCTGGACGAACATGTCGAACTCCTCGAAGGAGCCCTCATCCAGGAGCACCTCGAGCCGCTCGCGGGCCGTCAGCTTCCCCTTGGCATGCTGTGCCTTGATCCGCGCTGCCCCGCCGCCCTGCCGCGCCCGCTCGCGCCGCGCCTCGAGTTCTTCCAGCATGTCCCGCATGTGATCCCTCCGCCGCGGCGCTCGAATGCCGCTCCGTGGCCGTTAGCACAAAGGCTGCGGAACTTCACCGGCTCGTCTCGCGCGGCTCAGCGGCTGGCAAGCACCAGCGCCGCAACCTGCATCTCTTCCCAGCGCAGTGCCCGGCGCGCCTCGGCTTCGGCGTCCGCGCCCCATTGCTCGATGTTCCAGTCCTCGTCGAGATGCGCCAGCGACCAGACCTCTTCCGCAGAGAGGCGGCCGTCGGCCAGCGCCAGCGCCAGCAGCGCCGAGCCCGTGAGCGTGGTGACCTGATGCAGCGCCGCCACGGCGAAGGGATCGGTGATCGCGGCGAGACGGTCCGCGACCGCCCGCAGGGACGGCTCCGGCTGGGCGACATGCATGACGCCTTCGGCGAGCAGGAAGCGCGCGCCCAGCGCCTGATGCGCCCATTCGAGGACAGGGTCCCATCGCTCGCGCTGTCGTTCCACCAGCCGCGCCGGATCGCCGGCACGGTAGAAGATGAGGTCGCTCTCGACATAGCGAGCCACATCGTTTCGGACCGGATCCGGATCGTCGGCGATGGCATCGACCACCGTGTTCATCAGGCGGGTCAGCGGCATGCTTGCCGGGTCGATGCGGTCCTTCTGCGCCTCCCATTCGAGCGCCGCCGCATCGGCAACGCTCCGCTTCGGGATCGTCAGCGGGCGCCGCGCCGGCGTGCGCAATGGCCGTCCGTCGAGCAGGATGGCGAAGCCGCCCTCGCCTTCTTTGACGGCGACCTCGCGGTAGAAGCGTTTGGGAAGCTCCGGGCGGGGATCGATCGACTTGCTCATCTCGTCACTCGTCAAGATGGTGGAACGATTGTGGCTGGTGTGCCCTGGAGCGCCGCCGTTGCCGGTTCAGAAGGCGAGGCTCCGGGAGGGCTGCGGGCGCACGATGAGGGTATCATCGCGCCAGCTTTCGATCAGCACGCCGAGCTCCGCCGGCGTTCCGGCGACCTCCGCCGCGCCGGCGGCGAGCAGCATGTCACGCGGGTGGGTTCCCCAGGCGACGCCTAGGGCCGTCGCACCGGCAGCGCGCGCCATCTCGACGTCGTAGACCGAGTCGCCCACCACCAGCGTCTCCCGGGCATCGACGCCGAGACAGGCGCAGCATTCCAGCACCATCGCCGGATGCGGCTTGGAGGGACAGTCGTCCGCCGTCCGCACGACGGAGAATGCGGCCGTCATCTCGTGCGCCTCGCAGATCGCGGCGACGCCACGGCGGGATTTCCCGGTGACCATGCCGAGCAGGATCGACTCGCTCTCGGCCAGCCGGTGGATCAGCGATTTCATTTCGGGAAACAGCGCCTCGCGAAAGGACGGCTCTGCCCGTGCGGCGTGGAAGTGCGTGCGGTAGCCGGAAACCAGCGACGCCAGCAGCGGCTGCTCGGCCTGCGGATGCAGGCGGGCGATCGCCACGTCGAGCGACAGGCCGATGATGTCCCGGGTAGCCGCGTCGCTCGGCGCGTCGAGACCGTGGGCCGCGAAGGTGCGGCGCATGATGTCGCAGATCACGCCGACAGAGTCGGCGATGGTGCCGTCGCAGTCGAAGAGGATCGCCTTCATCAGTCGCCGAGCTCCTCGTCGAAGCCGAAGAGGTTGTAAGTCTGGACCATGTGCGGCGGCAGCGGCGCCACCTGGTCCACCACCCCGCCATCGGGATGCGGGATCACGATGCGCCGCGCGTGCAGATGCAGCCGCTTCTGCACGCCGCCGGGAAATTCCCAGTTGGTGTCGTGCTCGAAATATTTCGGATCGCCGAGGATCGGGTGACCGATATGCAAGGCGTGGACGCGCAGCTGATGGGTGCGGCCGGTATAGGGCTCCATCTCGAGCCAGGCGAAATTCTGAGCCAGGTTCTCGATCACGCGGTAATGCGTCAGCGCGTGGTCGGCCCCCTCCTCGCCGTGCCTGGCGACACGCATGCGATCGCCATCCTCCGTCTGCTCCTTGACCAGATAGGTGGAGATGCGGCCGTCGTGCGGGACCGGGACGCCCTTGACCACGGCCCAGTAGGTCTTCTTGGTGTCACGCTCGCGGAACGCGCGGGTCAGGGCCGTCGCCGCGCCGCGCGTGCGGGCCACCACCAGCACCCCGGACGTGTCGCGGTCGAGCCGGTGCACCAGGCGGGGCTTCTCGCCCTTCCGGCTGCGCCAAGCCTCCAGCATCTTGTCGACGTGCCGCGAAACGCCCGAACCGCCCTGCACCGCCAGCCCGGCCGGCTTGTTGAACACCAGGACCTTGTCATCCTCGTAGATCAGCATCTGCGAGAGCACGTCGCCGTCATTGCGGTCGCGGATCGTGTTGGTGGTCAGCGGGCCGACCCGGCGGGTGGCGTCGGCGCCGATCGGCGGGACGCGGATGATCTGCCCGGGGGCGACGCGCGTGTCGGACTTGGCGCGTCCGCCATCGACCCGAACCTGGCCGGAGCGCAGCAGCTTCTGCAGATGACCGAAGCCGAGACCCGGGTAATGCAGCTTGAACCACCGGTCGAGACGCAGCCCTGCCTCGTCGTCCTCCACGCGCTTCTGTTCGACCGATGCCATGAGCTGGTTGATCCTTCCGGACGCGACAGGCGGGATAGACCGCCACATGCGTCGAAGCGGCCCCGCAGGCGGGGCCGCGATACCCGACCGTCGGCCGTGCCGGAGCACGAGCCGAAGGCGGCCGGGCAGTTCATTGTCGCGTTTCTATAGCGTCAGCGGCCCTGCGGGGATAGTCGGCGGAAGATCGCCGGCCAGCAGGGCTGCAGCGGAGCCGAGGGCTACTCTGCCGCCTCCGACCGCACCGTCTCCAGGAAGGGCTGGCGCCGTTCCGCACGCAGGCCCATCAGCGTCGACCAGCACAGCACCACGAGCAGGAAGGCGAAGGGGAAGCCGGTGGTGATCGCCGCGCCCTGAAGTGCCGCCAGACCACCACCCGCGAGCAGCGCGATCGCCACCAGCCCCTCGAAGGAAGCCCAGAAGATGCGCTGCGAAACCGGGGCGTCGATCTTGCCACCGGCCGTGATGGAATCGATCACCAGCGAGCCCGAATCCGACGAGGTGACAAAGAACACGATTACCAGCACGATTCCCACGAACGAGCTGACTGCGGCCAGCGGCAGCTGATCCAGCATGGCGAAAAGCTTCACTTCGAGCGCCGCGTCGACGATGCCGCCATAGCCGGCCAGCGTCATGGTGAGGGCGGTCCCGCCGAAGACGGTCATCCAGATCACCGACAGGATCGTCGGGATCAGCAGGACGCAGATGATGAATTCCCTGACCGAGCGTCCACGGGAAACCCGGGCGATGAACATGCCGACAAAGGGCGACCAGCTGATCCACCAGGCCCAGTAGAACGTTGTCCAGCCGGTCCGGTAGTCGTCGTCGCCGCGGCCGAACGGATTGGACAGCGGCACCAGTTCCTTGATGTACTCCCAGCCATTGCCGAAGAAGCCGCGCACGAGCACGGCAGTCGGGCCGACGACGAAAATGAAGACCAGCAACAGGAGTGCCAACGCCATGTTGATCTCCGAAAGCCGCTTCACGCCGGCATCGAGCCCCGCGATGACCGACAGGATCGCCACGCCGGTGATGAGGACGATCAGGACGATGTTGCTCAACAGCGTGTCCGGCACGCCGAAAAGGTAGCTGAGCCCGGCGACAGCCTGCTGTGCCCCGAGGCCGAGCGATGTAGCGAGGCCGAAAAGCGTGGCGAAGACGGCGAGAATGTCGATGACGTGGCCCGGCCAGCCCCAGGTCCGCTCCTTGAGCAGCGGATAGAAGGCCGAGCGCATGGTCAGCGGCAGCCCCCAATTGTAGCTGAAGAACGCGAGTGCCAGTCCGACGACGGCGTAGATCGCCCAGGGATGCAGCCCCCAGTGGTAGATCGTGGCGGCCATGCCGAGACGCCGCGAAGCCAGCTCGTTCCCGACGGCGCCGCCGAGCGGTGCGGCACTGCCGCCGTCGAGCGAGGCCGTGAAATGGGTGATCGGTTCGGCGACGCCGTAGAACATCAGCCCGATGCCCATGCCAGCAGCGAACAACATGGCGAACCAGCCGAAATAGCCGAAATCGGGCCTTGCATCCTTGCCGCCCAGACGGATCTTTCCCAGCGGTGACAGCACGACGAACAGGCAGAACAGGACGAACACGTTGCCAGCGAGGATGAAGAACCAGTCGAAGGTCGATGTGATCGCCGGGCGGAGCCAGCCGAAGAAGCTGTCGGCGAATGCCGGGAAGAGAAGAGCCAGCGCAACGAAGGTGATGATGACCGCGGCGGAAATCGGAAACACCGGATTGTGGATGTCGAGCCCGAATCGCTGGAGATTGTCCTGTCCGACCTCGTAATTGGTGACCGATTCTTCGGGGATCTGGGGCTCTTCGATGCTCATCTATTCCTCTTGTCAGCTTCTGGCGGCGCGGCAGGAAACGTCTAATGCCACGGCAACGCCACCGCCCTTCAAGCAAAAGGGGGTGCGTTCTCGGCCGGAATAAGTATGGCGTCAGCCTCTGTGGCTCTTCCGCCTTGGGAAAACGTGCAAGGCCGCCAAGGCGGTGCAACCTGCATCAATCCGGCGGGATTGTGGCGCGGCAGAAGCCCGACCGCAACCTTTTGAGCAAAATAATCCGACGCGCCGGCTCCTAATCCCGCTTTGTCCGCGCCTCGGCGCGCAGCCGCGCCCACTTCGCCATCCGCTCGCGCAGGGCAGCTTCGGCGCCACGGGCCGTGGGGCGGTAAAAATCCTGCCGCCCCATTTCCTCGGGAAAATAGTCCTGGCCGGAAAACGCGTCGGGCGCATCGTGGTCGTAGGCGTATCCGGAGCCGTAGCCTTCGCTCCGCATCAGCTTCGTCGGCGCATTCAGGATGTGCTTGGGCGGCAAGAGTGAGCCGCGCTCCCGCGCCGCCCGCATCGCGGTCTTGTAGGCGACGTAGACGGCGTTCGATTTCGGGGCGGCGGCGAGGTAGACGGTCGCCTCGGCCAAGGCGAGTTCTCCCTCGGGCGAGCCGAGATAGTCGTAGGCGTCCTTGGCCGCGAGGGCGACAGTCAGCGCCTGCGGATCGGCAAGACCGATGTCTTCTGCCGCCATGCGAACCAGGCGGCGCCCCAGATAAAGAGGATCCTCACCCGCATCGAGCATCCGGCACAGCCAGTAGAGGGCCGCGTCGGGATCCGAACCGCGCACCGACTTATGCAGGGCCGAGATGAGGTTGTAGTGCCCGTCCTGGCTTTTGTCGTAGACCGGCGCCCGTCGCTGCACGACCTCCTGGACGGTTGCGGCATCGAATATCTCGCCCGGCTTGGCCGCGCGCCAGACTTCCTCGGCGAGCGTCAGTATCGCCCGGCCGTCGCCGTCGGCCATCCGCACCAGCGCGACCCTCGCCTCGTCATCGAGCGGCAGCGTGCGTCCCTCGGCTTCCTCGGCACGCGACAGAAGCCGCGCCAGACTCTCCGGACCATGCGACCGGAACGTCAGGACACGTGCACGCGACAGCAGTGCCGCATTCAGTTCGAAGGAAGGGTTCTCTGTCGTCGCTCCGACGAGCACGACGGTCCCGTCCTCCATCACGGGAAGGAAGGAATCCTGCTGTGCGCGGTTGAAGCGATGGATCTCGTCGACGAACAGGAGGGTGCGCGTGCCGTTGGTGCGGCGCAGCCGCGCCGTCTCGAAGACCTTCTTCAGATCCGCGACACCAGAGAAGATCGCCGAAATCTGCTCGAAGGCGTAGGCGACCTCATTGGCCAGCAGGCGCGCGACGGTCGTCTTCCCGGTACCCGGCGGGCCCCAGAAGATCATCGACCCAAGGCTCCCGGCTTGCAGCATGCGCGACAGCACACCCTCCGCGCCTGTCAGGTGCTCCTGCCCGACGACTTCGGCGAGCGTGCGCGGTCGCAGCCGATCCGCCAGCGGCCGCGAGCGGTCATCCGAGGCAACGGCCGCGCGTGACGCACGGGGCGCGGCAGGCATTTCGCCGAAGAGGTCGCTCACCTCAGCGCACCATCTGGGACATGCGGCGCCCGTCGCGCTCGAGCTCGAAGCGCCAGCCGAGGAAGCGTCCCCCGAGCAGCGTTTCCAGCGCCGCGGTCGACGGGATGGCCTCGCCGTTCAACGTCAGCAGGATGTCACGGGGCCGAAGCCCAAACCGTGCGGCATACGAGCCCCTGACGACTTCCGTCACCACGACGCCGGTTCTGTTCATCGGCAGGTCGAGTTCCGAGGCGACGCGCGGCGAGAGGTTCTGCACCGTGGCACCGGAGAACGGCGTCTCGCCCCTGAGGAGGCGTTCATCCCGCGGCGGATTTTCCGGCGCCGGCACGAGCGGCAGATCGACGGAGAGGCGGTCGCTGCCGCGCAGGACCTGAAGGCTCGCGACGCCCCCGACGCCCGTCGTGGCAAGCCGGTAGCCGAGCGCGTCGGGACTGTTGATCGCGACATCGCCCACCGACAGGATGACGTCCCCGACCGCCAGTCCCGCCTCGGCGGCAGGCGTGCCCACTCCCACATCATGCACCAGCGCACCCGTCGGCCGATCGAGACCCAGCGCCTCGGCGATGTCCGGCGTGACGGGAGCGAAACCCGCTCCCACGAAGGGCTGTTCGAACCGGCCGCCTTCCCGGGCAGCCCGAACGAAACTCGAGACCATGTTGGACGGGATGGCAAAGCCGATGCCGTTGGAGCCGCCGGAGCGGGAGAAGATGGCGGTATTCACGCCGACCAGCCGGCCCTGCATGTCGATCAGCGCCCCGCCGGAATTGCCGGGATTGATCGCCGCATCGGTCTGGATGAAGAAGCCGAAATCGTTGACGCCGATATGGGTGCGCGCCAGAGCCGATACGATGCCGTTGGTCACCGTCTGGCCGATGCCGAAGGGATTGCCGATCGCCAGCACGAGGTCGCCGATCTCCAGCCGGTCGGAGTTCGCCATCCGCAGCATCGGAAATGGCCCCTCCCCGTCGATCTTGAGCACCGCCAGATCGACCTTGTCGTCCCTGAGCAGGATCGAGGTCCGGAACTCCCGGCCGTCCGCGAAGGCAATCCGCACCTCGTCAGCATCCGCGACGACGTGGTTGTTGGTGACCACCAGTCCCGTCTCGTCGACGATCACGCCGGAGCCCAGGGAGGATTCCATCCGCGGCCGGGAATCGAAACGCTCGCCGAAGAACTGGCCGAAGAAGGGATCGTTGGCGAAAGGCGAGCGGCGGGCAGGCACGGCGCGGGCGGCGTAGACATTGACCACGGCCGGCGCCGTCTCCTTGACCAGCGGAGCAAAGGAAAGCTGGATCTGCGCGCCGCCGGAGGGGACGCGGCGCTCCGTCGTTTCCGCCCCCTGTTGCACGGGAACTGCCGGCACCGGACTCCGCTCCTGCGGCGGGCGCTCATCCTGAAGCGGAGCGGGCGGGCCGCCCTGATTCGCCGTGCCTTCTTTGTCGCCGCCGAAGAGACCCTGGACGAGGCCGCGCAGGCTCCAGCCTTCCTCCGCTACCGCTCCGGACGGCACGGTGGGCAGGATGATGAGAACCAGGAGGAGGATTTTGAGGAGTGGTTTCGGACGCATGATCCGCCTGTCGTTAAACCGGCGCCCCGCACCCGTGCCTCCCGCCGCACAAGCGGGGCGTCAACGGAAAAGGGGCCACAAGGGCCCCTTATCACAAGCTCGACCAGTTGTGTCCGTTATCGCGAACTGGTGGTGCCCGCAGCGATGGCGCTCGACGCCTGCTCCGGCAGTTCCGCCGTCGCATAGCTGGCCGTGAGCACGCCGAATGCGGCGACTGCACCGAGAAGCGTCAGCAATGTCCGGCGCATCGTGGGCCGCCCTCCGAGGTTGTTCGTAGTGACATCATGCATGGAAGTCGTTTAACCCGTGTAAAGCTCGCCAGCCTGAACTGGCACGTCCCTTCGTTGGGTTCAAAAATGCCCGAGCAGCCGTTTGGTTGCCGCTTTTTCGCCGAATTGTGAGAAACTCTCGAACCGCGCGGTCCCTATCGCACGAGCGATACCCCCAGCGTGATAACTTTGGTGTCACACTCCCGGCTTTCACAGATTAGTTGCGCGGCCCTCTACCCGCCGCCGTTGCGCCCTTTTGGCCCTTTACCGGACGATCCCAAGCGCTCTGAGGCTGCGGGCCGTGGCGGCGATGGCCTCTTCCGGCGGACGGAACACGATTGCGAGAGAATCACGCGCCGGATCAGAAACCATCTCCTTTGCCCTTCCCAGCTCGGGAACGACGAGCTTCGCCTGGGCCGACACCCGCGCCGCCGCCCGGACGGCAATATCCGGCAGCACGAATCGCGGCACGCGCCGACGCAGCGACGGGTCGGCATCGACCAGATGGCGTCCGATCTCCATCAGCGACCGCGTTCCTGCCGAGAGGATGAAGCGGTGCCCGGCTGCCCCCTCCGTCACCATGGCGGCCAGATGCGCCCGTGCGACGTCGCGGACATCGACGATGCCGAAGCTGACATTCGGCACGATCGGCAGCCGGCCCCGCATCATCATGGCAACCAACGTGGCGGAGGTGCCGATATCGGCATCGAGGAGCGGCCCGAGGACGAAGGCGGGATTGATGACGGCGAGTTCCAGCCCCGCATCGCGCGCCGCCTCCCACGCCGCCTTCTCGGCAACCGTCTTCGAGACGGCATAGGCGCCCACGGACGCGCTGTCGGTATTCGTCCAGTCCGCCTCGGTGTAGCGGCTGTCGGCGCGCCCCTCGTGTCCCTGATAGATCGCGACGATGGACGAGGTCATCACCACGCGCTCTACGCCCGCCTTCCGAGCCGCCCCGATCACCCGAAGCGTTCCCTGGCGTGCGGCAGGCACCAGCGCGAAGCGGTCGCGCGGCTGCACCATCGGGAACGGCGAGGCCGTATGGACGACGAAGCGGCACCCCTGGCAAGCCGAATCCCATCCGGCTTCCGCCAGAAGATCGGCCTCGACGATATCGAGACGATCGACCGGCGCGCCCTGCCCCGCGAGCGTCGCCTGCACCTCGGCAGCCTTTTCCGGCGTCCGGACGGTTCCCCGCACGCGGTAGCCCGCCCCGAGAAGCTCCAAGGCCACATGCTTGGCGATGAAACCGGAAATGCCGGTGAGAAGGATCGTGTCGGTCGTCATCGGGTGTCTCCGGTTACAGGCGCACGGCGCGATTGCCCTGCCTGCACGCCGCAACAAAAAAGGGGCCCAAGAGGCCCCTTTTCAAGAAGTCCGACAGCGTGCCGGAAAGGATCAGGACGCGTCGTCCTGCCCCTCGTCCTCGAGACGCTCGCGGTCGATGGCTCCGCGCGCATCCGGATCGCGATCGACGAACTCGATGACAGCCATCGGGGCGTTGTCACCGCGGCGGAAGCCAGCCTTCAGGACGCGCAGATAGCCGCCCTGCCGATCGGCGTAGCGTCGCGCCAGCGTGTCGAAGAGCTTCGGGATGACCGAGCCGTCGCGCACCTTCGAGAGCGCCTGGCGACGCGCGTGCAGATCGCCGCGCTTGCCGAGCGTCACCAGCTTCTCGACGATCGGACGCAGGTCCTTCGCCTTCGGCAGCGTGGTGACGATCTGCTCGTGCTGGATCAGGGACGCCGCCATGTTGGCGAACATCGCCTTGCGATGACTGGCGGTGCGGTTGAGTTTCCGTCCGGCTTTGCCGTGGCGCATGGGATTTTCCTCGGGAAGTGTACCGGCTCCAGGGCCGGGGGTCGGGATCTTTGCGTCCCTGCCGCGGATGCGACAGGTCGCCGTTCCTTTAAATCATTGAAAACGCTCCCGGACGAAGAGCCCGGGAGCGGCAGTGCCTTGTCAGTACTGGTCTTCGTAGCGCTTGGCCAGATCGTCGATGTTCTCCGGCGGCCAATCCGTCACGTCCATGCCGAGATGGAGACCCATGGAGGCGAGCACCTCCTTGATCTCGTTGAGCGACTTGCGGCCGAAATTCGGCGTGCGGAGCATCTCGGCTTCGGTCTTCTGGATCAGATCGCCGATATAGACGATGTTGTCGTTCTTCAGGCAGTTGGCCGAACGGACCGAAAGCTCCAGCTCGTCGACCTTCTTGAGAAGCGCCGGGTTGAAGGCGAGTTCGGCGATCTGCTCGTCGGCGCCCGCCCCTGCCCGCTGATCGCGCTGCGGCTCCTCAAAGTTGATGAATACCGCCAGCTGATCCTGCAGGATGCGCGCGGCGTAGGCCACGGCGTCCTCGCCGGTGATCGAGCCATCGGTCTCGATCGACATGGTCAGCTTGTCCTTGTTGAGGTCCTGCCCTTCACGGGTAGCCTCCACCTTGTAGGACACCTTCTTGACGGGCGAGAACAGCGAGTCGACCGGGATCAGTCCGATCGGCGCATCCTCGGCGCGGTTCTGGTCGGCCGGGACATAGCCCTTGCCCGTGTCGACCGTGAATTCCATGCGGATCTCCGCGCCCTCGTCGAGGGTGCAGATCTCGTGCTCGGGATTGAGGACCTCGATGTCACCGACCGTCTGGATGTCGCCGGCGCGCACGACGCCGGGGCCCGACTTGCGAAGGACCATCCGCTTCGGGCCTTCGCCCTGCATGCCGATGTTGATCTCCTTCACGTTCAGGACGATGTCGGTCACGTCCTCGCGGACGCCCGGGATCGACGAGAACTCGTGCAGGACGCCATCGATCTGGACGGCGGTGACGGCCGCGCCCTGAAGCGAGGACAGGAGTACGCGACGCAGCGCGTTGCCGAGGGTCAGGCCGAAACCGCGCTCCAGCGGCTCGGCGGTCAGCGACGCCTTGGAGCGGCTTCCGCCGTTCTTGAAGACGACCTGGTTCGGCTTGGTGAGGTCTTGCCAGTTGCTAGCAATCATGACGGATGCCTTCCAGTTTCCTCGCCACCATCCAATCGTGGCGATGGTTCTGATGCCGGAGCCCGCCGACGGGCTCGCGAAAGCGAACCGGTCCGGCTCTCAGGCAGAAATTATGTGTCGGCCGCTGCAGCTGGCGCGGCCGACGGATCCGACCTCAAGCGATCGCCAATCGGGCGAAGACGCCCGGCGCGACCGTTTCGATCAGACGCGGCGCTTCTTGCGCGGGCGAACGCCGTTGTGCGGGATCGGCGTCACGTCGCGGATCGAGGTGATCGTGAACCCGGCAGCCTGCAGCGCCCGGAGTGCCGACTCACGCCCCGACCCCGGACCGCACACCTCGACCTCGAGCGTGCGCATGCCGTGTTCCTGCGCCTTCTTGGCGGCGTCCTCGGCAGCGATCTGCGCGGCGAACGGCGTCGACTTGCGCGACCCCTTGAACCCCTGCGCGCCAGCCGAAGACCAGGCAATCGCATTGCCCTGCGCGTCGGTGATGGTGATCAGCGTGTTGTTGAAGGTCGAACTCACATGGGCGACGCCCGACGTGATGTTCTTGCGCTCCCGACGGCGAACGCGCTGTGCTTCCTTGGCCATATACGATCAGTCCTGTTGATATCGACACCGCCGTAATTCCGGCGGCTACACCGGCAGCGCGCCACAAGGCGCGCTGCGAAATTATTTCTTCTTGCCTGCGATGGCCTTGGCCGGACCCTTACGGGTGCGGGCATTGGTGTGGGTGCGCTGGCCGCGCACCGGCAGGCCGCGACGATGACGCAGGCCGCGATAGCAGCCGAGGTCCATAAGTCGCTTGATGTTCATCGCGGTCTCGCGACGAAGATCACCCTCGACCTGATAGTCGCGGTCGATCATCTCGCGGATCTGCAGGACCTCGGCATCGGTCAGGTCGTTGACCCGGCGCTCGTCGCCGAGATTGACCTTCTGAACGATCTCCTTCGCGAAGGAGGGTCCGATGCCGTGAATGTACTGCAGAGCGACCACGACGCGCTTGTTCGTCGGGATGTTGACGCCAGCGATGCGTGCCACGTCTGTACTCCTAGAATTAGATGGGCAGGGACCCTGCCTCGCACAAGATGCGGAGCCCTACGGCCAAAAACGACCGAGCCAGGACTTCCGAACGAAGGCCTGCGCCGATCGCAAAGGATTCGCGAATAGGCGCAGGCTATAAATCATCGGGGCTTGACAAGTCAACCGTCTGCCCCGGGGTGTCGCAGCGAAGCGTCAGGCGCTGACGATGCGCTCGATGCTCTCGGTCACCACGTCGACGTCCTGCATGCCGTCCACCAGGCGCAGCTTGCCGCGGCAGTGGTAGTACCCCACCAGCGGCGAGGTCTCCTTGTAGTAGGTCCTCAGACGCGTGCGCATGGTCTCGGCGTTGTCGTCCGGCCGGCGCTTGAACTCCGTCGACTGACAGACGTCGCAGACGCCCTCGACCTTCGGCTTGCGGTCCTCGTCATGGTAGACGGCGCCGCACTTGGCGCAGGTAAAGCGACCGGCGACACGGCGTACCAGAACCTCGTCGTCGACCTTCATCTCGATCACGTGGTCGAGCGAAAGGCCCTTGGCGGCGAGCATCTCGCCGACGGCATCGGCCTGGACCAGGGTCCGCGGATAGCCGTCGAGGATGAACCCCTTCGCACAATCCGGCTGGTCGATGCGCTCGGAGACGATCGCGTTCACGATCTCGTCCGAGACGAGGTTGCCGGCGTCCATCACCGCCTTCGCCTTCAGACCCACCTCGCTCTGCGCAGCAACCGCGGCTCTCAGCATGTCCCCCGTCGAGAGCTGCGGAATGCCGAAACGCTCGATCAGCCTGTGCGCCTGCGTACCCTTGCCCGCGCCTGGCGGCCCCAACAGTATCAGTATCATCTGCCCCCTCGTCTCCCCCCTCTGAGCTTCGCCTTCTTGACCAGACCCTCGTACTGGTGCGCCAGGAGATGCCCCTGAACCTGCGCGACAGTATCCATGGTCACGCTGACGACGATCAGCAGCGACGTGCCACCGAGATAGAACGGAATGCCGGCGGCCGATATGAGAAATTCGGGTAACAGGCAGATCACCACCAGGTAGATGGCGCCGATGACGGTTATGCGAGTGAGGACGTAGTCGATGTAGTCGGCCGTGCGTTCACCCGGACGGATGCCCGGAATGAAGCCGCCATGCTTCTTCAGGTTGTCGGCAGTATCCTTCGGGCTGAAGACCACGGCCGTGTAAAAGAACGCGAAGAAGGCGATCAGCGCAGCGTACAGGAACATGTACAGCGGCTGCCCGTGTCCCAGCGAGGCGACGACGGCAGTCGCCCAGCCCGGCAGTTGCGTCGTATCCGTGAAGTTCGCGATCGTCACGGGCAGCAGCAGAAGCGACGACGCGAAGATCGGCGGGATGACGCCCGAGGTGTTCAGCTTCAGCGGCAGATGCGACGTGTCGCCCTGGAACATCCGGTTGCCGACCTGCCGCTTGGGATACTGGATCAGCAGTCGCCGCTGGGCGCGCTCGAAGAACACGATGCCGGCGATGCAGGCGATCGCGACGACGATCACCAGCAGGATGATGGCGGTGGACAGGGCACCCGTACGGCCGAGTTCGAGCAGGTTGGCGATCGCCGACGGAAGGTTGGCGACGATGCCCGCGAAGATGATCAGCGAGATGCCGTTGCCGATGCCGCGCGCGGTGATCTGCTCGCCGAGCCACATAAGGAACATCGTGCCGCCGACCAGCGTGATGACGGCCGAGACGCGGAAGAACCAGCCCGGATCGAGCACGATGCCCGCCTGTGTCTCCAGGCCGACGGCAATGCCGTATGCCTGCACGGTGGCGAGCAGCACGGTGCCGTAGCGCGTGTACTGGTTGATGACCTTGCGGCCCTGCTCGCCCTCCTTCTTCAACGCCTCCAGCGATGGCACGACCGAAGTCATGAGCTGGATGATGATCGAGGCCGAGATGTAGGGCATGATCCCGAGCGCGAAGATCGCCATACGGGAGATCGCGCCGCCGGAGAACATGTTGAACAGGCCGAGAATGCCCGTCGATTGCTGCGCGAAAGCCTGCGCCAGCGCGTTCGGGTCGAGCCCGGGCATCGGGATGTAGGTCCCGAGCCGGTAGACGAGAAGCGCACCCAGTGTGAACCAGATGCGCTTCTTCAGATCTTCCGCCTTCGAGAAGGCGGAGAAGTTCAGATTAGCGGCGAGTTGTTCCGCAGCCGATGCCATGAAGAGGATGTCTCCGGGTTGTCGTCCCGCATGTCGGTCGAGAGACGCTCAGGCGAAACCCGCCGGCCCGGGTCGAAGAACGAGCCGCCTTGCCGAGGAGCCCGAGAGATAGGCAGGTGAGCGCTGGGGCGCAAGCCGAGGCTTACGCCTCGGCGCCGTTCCCGGTCGTCACCGATCCACCCGCCTTTTCGACCTTCTCGACGGCCGATTTGGAAGCGCCCGCGACGGTGACCGCGATCTTGGCGGTCAGTTCGCCGTCACCGAGCAGCCGCACGCCGTCCTTCGAGCGACGGACGACACCGGCGGCCTTCAGCGCGTCGACGTCGACCGCAGCCGACGCATCAAGCTTGCCGGCATCGATCGCCTGCTGGATACGACCGACGGAGACGACGGTGTAGTCCTTGGCGAAAATGTTGGTGAAGCCGCGCTTCGGCAGACGCCGGAACAGCGGCATCTGGCCGCCCTCGAAACCGTTGATCGCAACGCCCGAGCGGGATTTCTGTCCCTTGACGCCGCGGCCACCGGTCTTGCCGCTGCCCGAGCCGATGCCGCGCCCGACGCGCTTGCGCGATTGGGTTGCGCCCGGCTTGTCCGAAATCTCGTTCAGATTCATCAGTCTTCTCCTCGACCACCCCCGCCTGGCAGCCCCGACACGGGGAAACGGCAGAGATGCTCTGGCAATGGGTTGTGCCCGAAGCGGCGCGGCCGATCGGCCACGCCCGCAACGATGATCAGGCCTCTTCGACCACGCGGACGAGGTGACTGACCTTGGCGATCATGCCGCGCACGGCAGGCGTGTCCTCGAGCGTGCGGCGGCGGTTCATCTTGTTCAGGCCCAGCCCGACGAGCGTCTGGCGCTGGTCGTCGGGACGGCGGAGCGGGCTGCCGATCTGCTCGACGGTGATCGTGCTGCCCTTGTTGTTCTTGTCGGCCATCGATTGGCTCCTTCACTCAAAGCGGCAGGGGGGCAAGCCCCCTGCGCGTCCAATCAATCTTCGGCGGTTGCCGACACACCGGCCAGATCGCGGCGGCGGGCCTGCAGTGTCGAGTACTTGATGCCGCGGCGGGCTGCGACGTCCTTGGGATGGACCGCCTGCTTCAGCGCGTCGAACGTGGCGCGAACCATGTTGTAGGGGTTCGACGAACCCAGCGACTTCGCCACCACGTCGTGCATGCCGACAGCCTCGAACACGGCGCGCATCGGACCACCGGCGATGATGCCGGTACCGGCTTCCGCCGCACGCAGGATGACCTTGCCGGCGCCGTGACGGCCCTCGGTGTCGTGGTGCAGCGTGCGCGCATCGCGAAGCGGCACGAAGATCAGGTCCCGCTTGGCGGCTTCCGTGGCCTTACGGATCGCCTCCGGCACCTCACGGGCCTTGCCGTGGCCGAAGCCGACGCGGCCCTTCAGGTCGCCGACGACGACGAGGGCGGCGAAACCGAAGCGACGGCCGCCCTTGACGACCTTTGCGACGCGATTGATGTGGACGAGCTTGTCGACGAAACCGTCGTCGCGATCGTCATGTCTGTCGTTGCGAGGCGCCATATCCTGTTCCTTGTTCTTTTCCGGAGGCGTCTATGCGAAGACGGCCGCATACGCGACCGTCCCGGTTCAGGCCGTTTCGCCGCAGTGCCGGCGGAACGACAGGCTCAGAAGTTGAGCCCGCCCTCGCGGGCGGAATCAGCCAGAGCCTTGATGCGGCCGTGATAGATGAAAGCACCGCGGTCGAAAACCACGTCGGTGACTCCGGCATCCTTGGCACGCTCGGCGACGAGCTTGCCCACGGCACTCGCGGCGGCCGTATCGGCCCCCGTCTTCAGCGCTTCGCGCAGCTGCGGGTCGAGGCTCGAGGCAGCCGCGAGCGTGCGGCCGGCCTCGTCGTCGATGACCTGCGCGTAGATGTTCTTCGACGAGCGGTGGACCGACAGGCGGGGCCTGCCATTCGCCACCTTCTTGAGCGATCGGCGGACGCGCGAGGCACGGCGCCGCAGGTTTTCCTTCGGGGTAGCCATAACGGGTCCTACTTCTTCTTGCCTTCCTTGCGGACGATGGTCTCGTCCGCGTATTTCACGCCCTTGCCCTTGTACGGCTCCGGACCGCGATATTCGCGGATTTCAGCGGCGACCTGGCCGACACGCTGCTTGTCGATGCCGGAGACGACGATCTCCGTGGGCTTCGGGACCTGAATCTGGATGCCTTCCGGCACCGGATAGAGCACGTCATGGCTGAAGCCAAGGGCCAGCTGCAGGTTCTTGCCCTGCATCGAGGCGCGGTAGCCGACGCCGTTGATCTCGAGCTTCTTCTCGAAACCGCTCTTCACGCCGTTGAGGATGTTCGAGATCATCGTGCGGGACATGCCCCACTTCGACCGCGCATCCTTGGACTGATCGCGCGGATCCACCTGGATCGCGCCCTCTTCCATCTTCACCAGCACTTCTTCGTTGACGACGAAGGAGAGCTCGCCCTTCGGCCCCTTCACCGTGACGGTCTGGCCGTCGACGGTGGCAGTCACGCCATCGGGCACGGCGACCGGCTTCTTACCAATACGAGACATTTCGAAACCCTGTCCGTTCGTTGCGTCGAGAGGCTGCCACCGCGTCAGAAGACGCGGCAGAGCACCTCACCGCCGACATTCTGTTCGCGGGCGCTGTGATCGGCCATCACGCCCTTCGGCGTGGAAAGCACCGAAATGCCGAGCCCGTTTGCGACCTGCGGGATGGTCTTCGCCGAGACGTAGACGCGCCGACCAGGCTTGGAGACGCGCGCGATCTCGCGGATCACCGGACCGCCCTCGTAGTATTTCAGCTCGATCTCGAACTCGGACTGGCCGTTCTCGAACTCGGTCTGCGTGTAGCCGCGGATGTATCCCTCGTCCTTCAGCACGTCGAGAACCCGGCCGCGCAGCTTGGAAGCCGGCGTGGAGACCGAGGACTTGTTGCGCATCACGGCGTTGCGGATACGGGTCAGCATATCGCCAAGCGGATCAGACAGTGACATGACGTACCCTCCTTACCAGCTCGACTTCACGATGCCGGGGATCTGGCCATTGTTGCCCAGGTCCCGGAGCGCGATGCGGCTCATCTTCAGCTTGCGATAATAGGCACGCGGACGACCGGTGACCTCGCAGCGGTTGCGGACGCGCACCTTCGAGCTGTTGCGCGGAAGTTCCGCCAGCTCGAGCTGCGCCCGGAAACGCTCTTCCATCGGAGCGTCGGCATCCTTGGTGATCGCCTTCAGAGCGGCACGCTTGGCGGCATACTTGTCCACCAGCTTCTTGCGATGCTCGTTCTGCTCGATCATGCCCTTTTTGGCCATTGTCTCGTCCTTTGCTCGTCTGCCGTTACTGGCGGAAGGGGAAGTTGAACGCCTTGAGCAGCGCCCGGGCTTCCTCGTCGGTCTTCGCCGTCGTACAGACGATGATGTCCATGCCCCACATCTGATCAACCTTGTCGTAGTTGATCTCGGGGAACACGATGTGTTCCTTGATACCCATGGCGAAATTGCCGCGGCCATCGAAGCTCTTCGGGTTCAGGCCGCGAAAGTCGCGAACACGCGGCAGCGCGATCTGCACCAGCCGGTCCATGAACTCGTACATTTTGTCCTTGCGCAAGGTGACCTTCGCGCCGATCGGCATGCCCTCGCGCAGCTTGAAGCCGGCGATGGAGTTCGTCGCGCGGGTGACGACGGGCTTCTGCCCGGCGATGCGCGCGAGGTCCTCGGCCGCCACGCTCGGCTTCTTGGAATCCGCCGTCGCCTCGCCGACACCCATGTTGATGACGATCTTGTCGACGCGCGGCACCTGCATGCCGTTCGAGTACGAGAACTGCTCCAGCATCGCCTTGCGGACTTCGTCGCGATAGACGCGCTTCAGCCGCGGCTCATAAGCGGTTGCGGTCTCAGCCATTGATCTGCTCTCCCGAGCGCTTCGCGACACGCACCTTGGTGCCGTCGTCGAGGGTCTTGAAGCCGACGCGGGTGGCCTTGCCGTCCTTCGGGTCGGAGACCGCGAGGTTCGACAGGTGGATCGGCGCTTCCTTGTTGATGATGCCGGCTTCCTGGGAAGCGGTCTGGCGCTGGTGGCGCTTGACCATGTTGACGCCGCGCACGAGGGCGCGGTCTTCCTTCGGCATCATCTTGATGACTTCGCCCGACCGGCCCTTGTCCTTGCCGGCGAGCACGACGACGGTGTCGCCCTTGCGGATCTTTTGCATCGTCCGCTCTCCTCTTAAAGAACTTCGGGGGCCAGCGAGATGATCTTCATGTGGTTCTTGCCGCGAAGCTCGCGGGGAACCGGTCCGAAGATGCGGGTGCCGACCGGCTCTTTCTTGTTGTCGATCAGCACGGCGGCATTCGAATCGAACCGAATGACCGAACCGTCGGCGCGACGGATGTCCTTGGCGGTGCGGACCACCACGGCCTTCATCACGTCGCCCTTCTTGACGCGGCCCCGCGGAATCGCCTCCTTGATCGACACCACGATGATGTCGCCGACCGAGGCGTACTTCCGCTTCGAGCCGCCCAGAACCTTGATGCACATGACACGACGAGCGCCGGAATTATCCGCGACGTCGAGGTTTGTTTGCATCTGAATCATGTCAGGCCGCCTTCAAAGCTTGCTGCCGGGAGGCGCCTGAGGGGCGCATCACCGACGGTACCGATTAACTGGCTGCTGCCGCGCCGTTGGAAACGACGACCCAGCTCTTGTCCTTCGAGATCGGACGGCTCTCCTGGATGGAGACCATGTCGCCGACCTTGCACTGGTTGTTCTCGTCATGCGCCTTGTACTTCTTCGACCGGCGCACGGTCTTCTTGAACAGCGGATGGGTGAAGCGACGCTCCACCAGCACGACCACCGTCTTCTCGTTCTTGTCGGAGACAACCGTCCCCTGCAGGATGCGTTTCGGCATAATCTGATCCTCAGGCCTTCGCCTCGCCCGCCTTGGAGCGGGTGATCGTCTTGATCCGTGCGATGTCGCGACGCACCTGGCGAACGCGGGCGGTATTCTCGAGCTGACCCGTGGCCCGCTGGAAGCGCAGGTTGAACTGCTCTTTCTTCAGCTTGGCGAGCTCGTCCGTGAGTTCGTCCTGGGTCATCGTCCTGACGTCGGAAGCTTTCACTTCAAACTCTCCTTACTCGGCGATGCGCTGGATGAAGCGCGTGCGGATGGGAAGCTTCGCAGCTCCCAGCCGCAGCGCTTCCCGCGCGATATCTTCGGACACGCCGTCGATCTCGAACATGACGCGACCGGGGTGAACCCGGGCGGCCCAGTAGTCGACGGAGCCCTTGCCCTTGCCCATGCGGACTTCGGTCGGCTTCGACGTCACCGGCAGGTCCGGGAAGATCCGGATCCAGACGCGGCCCTGGCGCTTCATCTGGCGAGTGATCGCGCGGCGGGCCGCCTCGATCTGCCGCGCGGTCACCCGCTCCGGCTCCACCGCCTTCAGGCCGAACGACCCGAAGTTGAGCGTCGTTCCACCCTTGGCCGTGCCGTGAATGCGTCCCTTGAACGCCTTCCGGTACTTCGTGCGCTTTGGCTGCAGCATCTTTCGTTACTCCGAATTCTGGCCGTCAGGCGTGCTCGCGACGGCGACCGCCGCCCTGACCCTCGCCCTCGATCTGACGGCGCTCGGAGGCCATCGGATCGTGCTCGAGGATCTCGCCCTTGAAGATCCACACCTTGACGCCGCAGATGCCGTAGGCGGTCTTGGCTTCGGCGGTGCCGTAGTCGATGTCCGCGCGCAGCGTATGCAGCGGGACGCGACCCTCGCGGTACCACTCCGTCCGGGCGATCTCGGCGCCGCCGAGACGACCGCCGCAATTGATCCGGATGCCCTCGGCACCGAGCCGCATCGCCGACTGAACGGCGCGCTTCATGGCCCGCCGGAACGCCACGCGGCGCTCGAGCTGCTGGGCGATCGACTGGGCGACCAGCGTCGCGTCCGTCTCGGGCTTGCGCACCTCGACGATGTTGATGTGCGTCTCGGCATCCGTCATCGACGACAGCTTCTTGCGAAGCTTCTCGATGTCGGCGCCCTTCTTGCCGATGACGATACCCGGACGCGCCGAGTGGATCGTGATCCGGCACTTCTTGTGCGGCCGCTCGATGACGATCTTGGAGACCGCAGCCTGCTTCAGCTCTTCGAGCAGATAGGCGCGGATCTTCAGATCCTCGTGGAGGAGCTCGCCGTATTCACCGGTGTTGGCGAACCAGCGCGAGTCCCAGGTGCGGTTGATCCCAAGCCGGAAGCCGGTCGGGTTGATTTTCTGACCCATTATGCGGCCTCCTCGAGTTCGGCGACCTCGCGCACGACGATCGTCAGATGCGAGAAGGGCTTCTCCACCCGGCTCGCACGACCGCGGCCGCGGGCATGGAAACGCTTCATCGTGATCGACTTGCCGACGAAGGCCTCGGCCACGACCAGCGCATCCACGTCGAGATCGTGGTTGTTCTCGGCGTTCGCAATAGCGCTTTCCAGCGTCTTCTTGACCGTCTCGGCGATCCGCTTGCGCGAGAAGGTGAGATCCGCCAGGGCGGCATCGACCTTCTTGCCGCGGATCAGCTGCGCGACGAGATTGAGCTTCTGCGGGCTGACACGGATCGTCCGGGCGACAGCTCTCGCTTCGTTTTCCTTCAGCCGGCGCTCGGCCTTCGCCTTACCCATGGTTACTTCCTCTTCGCCTTCTTGTCGGCGCCGTGGCCGTAATAGGTACGGGTCGGAGCGAACTCGCCGAACTTGTGCCCGACCATGTCCTCGTTGACCGAGACCGGAATGTGCTTGTTGCCGTTGTAGACGCCGAAGGTGAGCCCGACGAACTGCGGCAGGATCGTCGAGCGACGGGTCCAGATCTTGATCACATCATTGCGGCCGCTATCGCGCGCCTTCTCGGCTTTCTTGAGAAGGTAGCCATCGACGAACGGACCCTTCCAGACGGAACGTGTCATGAAAAAACCCCTTACTTCTTCCGCTGATGGCGCGAGCGCATGATGAACTTGTCGGTCGCCTTGTTCTGGCGCGTCCGCTTGCCCTTCGTGGGCTTGCCCCACGGAGAGACCGGATGACGACCACCGGAGGTGCGGCCTTCGCCGCCGCCATGCGGATGGTCGACCGGGTTCATCGCGACACCGCGGACATGCGGCCGGCGTCCGAGCCAGCGCGAGCGTCCGGCCTTGCCGAGATTGATGTTCGAATGGTCCGGGTTGGATACCGCACCGACCGTGGCGAAGCAGGAGGACGACACCAGCCGTTGCTCGCCGGAGTTCAGGCGCAGGATCGCCATGCCCTGGTCGCGGCCGACCAGCTGCGCATAGGAGCCGGCGGACCGGGCGATCTGCCCGCCCTTCATCGGCTTCATCTCCACGTTGTGGATGATGGTGCCGACGGGCAGCGACGACAGCGGCATCGCGTTGCCCGGCTTGACGTCGACGCCGGTCATGCCGGCGACGATCTGGTCGCCGGCGGCCAGGCGCTGCGGCGCCAGGATGTAGGCGAGTTCGCCGTCCGCGTACTTGATCAGAGCGATGAAGGCGGTCCGGTTCGGATCGTACTCGATCCGCTCCACGGTGCCAACGACGTCGAGCTTGCGACGCTTGAAGTCGATCTGACGATAGGTCCGCTTGTGCCCGCCGCCCTGGTAGCGCGCGGTCACGCGGCCGGTGTTGTTCCGGCCGCCCTTCTGGGTGAGGCCCTCGGTCAGATGCTTGACCGGCTTGCCCTTCCACAGACCCGAGCGATCGACGATGACCAGCTGGCGCTGGCTCGGCGTGTTCGGCTTGAAATTCTTAAGTGCCATTGCCTAATCCTCCGGTCCCGATCAAAGACCGGTCGAGACGTCGATGGACTGACCTTCGGCCAGCGTCACGACGGCTTTTTTCTGATCGCTCTGGCGACCGATGCGGCCGCGGAAGCGCTTGACCTTGCCCTTGCGGACCAGCGTGTTGACGGCGGTGACCTTCACCCCGAACAGTGCCTCGACGGCCGCCCGGATCTCCGGCTTGGTCGCCGTGCGGGGGACGTTGAAGACCACCTGGTTCGCGTCCGAGAGCATGGTCGACTTCTCGGTGATCACCGGGCTGGTGATGACGTCGTAATGGCGAAGATCGTTCATTTGAACCGCTCCTCGAGAGCCTCGACCGCAGCCTTCGACAGCACCAACGTCCGGCGGCGGAGAATGTCGTAGACGTTGATGCCCTGAACCGGCAGCACGTCGATATTCGGGATGTTGCGAGCCGAGCGCGAGAAGTTTGCGTCCAGTTCCGCACCGCCGATGATCAGCGCGTTCGCCAGACCCAGGTCGGCGAAGTTCTTCACCATGCCCTTGGTCTTGGCGTCGGCGCTCTTCAGATCGTCGATGATCATCAGACCGCCGGACTGCGCCTTGGCGGACAGGGCGTGCCTGAGGGCCAGCGCCCGCACCTTCTTGGGAAGGTCGTGGGCATGGCTGCGCGACGTGGGCCCGTGGGCCTTGCCGCCGCCGCGGAACTGCGGCGCGCGCGCCGAACCGTGACGAGCACGACCCGTGCCCTTCTGCCGGTAAAGCTTGGCACCGGTGCGCGCGATCTCGGCGCGGCCAAGCGTCTGGTGCGTGCCCTGCTGGCGCTTGGCCAGCTGCCAGCGGACCATGCGCTGCAGGATGTCCTCGCGGGGCTCGAGACCGAAGATCTCATCGGCGAGAGTGACCTTGCCGGCGTCCTTGCCGTCGAGGCTCTTGATCGTGACGTCCATTATTCCGCTCCCTCGGAAGCGTCCGCAGTTTCCGCGGCGGCGCCGTTAGCGGCAGCCGAGCGCAGCGCGGCCGGCTTCGGCGCGTTGTCGGGCAGCGCC
>DASYHY010000089.1:0-9108 GCA_036252795.1 Aurantimonas sp.
ACCCGTGGATCTGGCCGCGGGCAAGCTGACGGTCGCCAATTTCGACGATACCTTCTTCGTTGCCTTCGACGTGGCGAGCGTCGACGACTTCCAGCTCATCGACATGCCGAAACAGTGCGCCAAGCAGTATGTCGTCCCGGAAGCGGATGCGGCGGCGCAGCAATGGATGGATTCGGTCGCCAGCCTCGGACCGGACGAGTCGATCCCCGACGACGGCATCAACTATTCCCAGGCGCTGGCGACAAGGATCGAGGTCACATGCGGCCCCGCCAGCTGATCGTCTTCAGCCTCGTCGTCCTGGCTCTTGCGGCCGCGGGGCCGGCGCTGGCGCGTTCCTCGCTCGGCATCGGCAGCGCCGAGGTGACGGCGCAGCCGTCCGGTGGCTTTTTCGGCGGCCTCTTCGCGCAGATCGCCGTCTATCAGCGCGAGTTCTTCACGGCGCTGCGTGGCGCGCTGATCAGCCTGAAGCAGGACGGACTGGCGCTGCCGTTCCTGGTCGGCCTCTCCTTCGCCTACGGCGTCTTCCACGCCGCCGGGCCCGGCCACGGCAAGGCGGTGATCTCGGCCTATGTGCTGGCGAACGAGGTGGAGCTGCGGCGCGGCATTCTCCTCTCCTTCGTCTCCTCGCTGGTCCAGGCCGTCTCCGCTCTCGTCGTCGTCGGTGCCGGCTGGTTCGTGCTTCGCGGCACGGCCGTGTCGATGACCGAGGCGACCGACATGCTCGAACTCGCCTCCTACGCGCTCGTCGCCGGTGTCGGGGCATGGCTCCTCGTTCGCAAGCTGGCGAAACTCGCGACCGGATGGCGCACCAGCGGCGGCTCGCTGGCCTTCGCGCCGGCCGGCAGCTTTCGCGGTGGCGGCACGATGGGCGGGCTCGCCTTCGCGGCGCCGGAGCGGACGGGCGGGGAAAGCGGGCGCACGCTCATGCGCCCCGCCTCGGGTGCGCTTGCGGCCGACGTCTGCACCGAGGCCGAGGACGATTGCGGCTGCGGACGCAGCCACATGCCGGATCCGAAGAACCTGTCCGGAAACGTCACCTTCGGCTCCGCTGTGTCGGCGATCCTGGCCGTTGGGCTCAGGCCCTGCTCCGGCGCCATCGTCGTCCTGACATTCGCGCTGGTGAACGGGCTCTATCTCGGCGGCGTCCTGTCGGTCCTCGCCATGGCGCTCGGAACGGCGATCACGGTATCGGCGATCGCCGCGACCGCGGTCTTCGCGAAGGGTGTCGCGCTGAAGCTCGGCGGGACGCGCTACGCGGCCATCACGACGGTGGTGGAAATCGGCGGGGCGCTGCTCCTGCTGATCCTCGGGCTCCTGCTCATGGGCGGAGCCCTGCAGACGATCTGACCCGGCTACCGCGCGTTCGGGGAAACCAGCGCCTGCAGGCGCGGCCGCCCCTTCAGGAACAGCAGATAGGACCTTTCGAGCCAGCGCAGGACCAGTGGGTTCCGGGCGGCCAGCCCGAGCGGCCGCAGCCGCGGGATCGCCCGCCACATGGCGGCAAACGCGGCGGCACCCGAAAGCAACTGGCCGTCCTCGGAGGCATGGAACCGCGCCAGCAATTCGCCACGGTCGATCGGGCAAGCGGCATCCCCGTCCGCGACGTTCACAAAGGCGATGGCGCGGTCGCGATCCAGCCGGCGCATGAAGGCGATCTCCCGCCGGCAGAGGGGACAGGCGCCGTCGTACCAGACGGTGACATCAGCCACGAGGAGCCTCCGTGCGCCCGGACGCATAGATCCGGCACGCTGCCGCAAAGGCCTTGAAGATGGCGGCGGAGGCGGCGTCGGTCTCGGCCCAGTATTCGGGATGCCACTGCACGCCGAGGGCAAAGCCCTTCGCGTCTTCCACCGACACCGCCTCCACCGTGCCATCGGCGGCGGTCGCCTCGACGGCAAGGCCCGGCGCGAGCCGGTCGATCGCCTGGCGATGCAGCGAGTTGACTTGGATCTCGGCGGTGCCGACGATCGCCGCGAGCTTGCCGTCCGGAACGACAGAGACGGGATGCCGGACGGCGAAGCGCTCCCGCTGGTCCTTGTTCGGCAGAGCACGGTGATCCATCCGTCCCTCGCCCTCCTGGATCTCCGTCGCCAGCGTGCCGCCAAGGGCGACATTCAACTCCTGATGGCCGCGGCAGATGCACAGGAGCGGCAGCCCCCGCTCCAGCGCGCCGGCGATCAGCATCGCCGTCAGCCGGTCACGCTCGGGATCGAACGGTTCGTGCGCCCGCGACGGCGGGACGCCGTATCGGTCGGGATGAACGTTCGAGGCCGATCCCGTCATCATCAACCCGTCGACGCGCGACAGCAGCGCACCGACATCGAATTCCTCGACGAGGGCAGGGACGATCACCGGGATCGCGCCCGCGACGCCGGTCAGCGCCTTCAGATAGGTGTCGGGGGTCGCGTGCCAGCGATAGTTCTCGAACTCCCGGACATCGGCGGGGACGGCGACAAGGATCGGGTCGGAGGACATCGGGACGCTTCCGCAGTTGACGGCACCGCCACATAAGCCGGCCACGCCAGCTTGTCGACGTCATCGCGGCCTCGTCCGATGTGCGATTCTCCGCCCGCCGCGCCTCCCTTTCGCTTCGTCAGTTGCGGCCGCGGCGCGCCGTTAGCCGGCCACTGACCCGGAACCATCTCACCCCGTGGTGATTGAATAATCGAGCCGGACGAGCCGGAGCGGCGAATTACTCGCGTGTCCGGCAGTCCATGCGTGGCACGAGTCAGGAATTGTCATGAATAGCATCATCTACATCATCGGCCTGATCGTCGTGGTCCTCGCCGTCCTTTCACTCCTGGGACTTTCATGAGGAGAACGACCATGTCAGACACCAACAAGCCAGCACCGGACAAGGCGCGTGACGATCTGAACGCGGTCCGCGATCGTGCGGGCCGGGAAGCGGGCGCTGCCCGCGAGGAAGCCCAGAAGCTGGGCGAGAAGGTCAGCCAGCAGGCGGGCGATTTCGCCGAGAAGGCGAAGGAGCGCGCCTACGACGAGGCGGAGACCGGCAAGGAGACGGTGGCCGGCGGCCTCGACGACTTCGCGGCTGCCGTTCGCAGGGCCTCCGACGAGCTCGGCGACCGCGACCAGTCGATGGCATCGCGTCTCGTCCGTGAAGTGGCGGGCGGTCTGGAAGACGCCTCGCGCAGCATCCACGGCAAGAGCATCGAGGAGATGACCCGGTCGGTCGCCAGCTTCGCGCGCCGCCGGCCCAGCACCTTCCTCGCCGGTGCGGCGCTTGCCGGCATCGCGCTCGGTCGCTTCGCTCGCGCCTCCGGCGAGCATTCGTATGACGAATACGGCAGCGACGCGCGGTCGACGGGCAGCGCCGGCGGGGCTCCGCGGGCTTCCGGTTACGCGCCGACCTACAGCGACCAGCCGCGCCCGGTGGAAGGGGCTCACCCGGTCGGGGTCGATCCCGTGACCGGCAAGCAGCGCCACCAGGATCCGGCTGTCGCCACGTCCACGGCATCCAAGCCTGCGACGACCAGCGTGTCGAGCGGCATCGATCCGGTCACCGGCAAGCCGCGCTCGGCGGTTTCGCCCGGCACGACAGCCTCCACCACCGGCACCACCCCGAAAACACCTGGAGGCAGCAATGTCCGTTGAGCCACGCGAAACCCGTTCAGTCACCGACCTGATCACCGACCTCATCCGTGAGACCGGTGAGCTGGTGCGGACCGAAAGCCGTCTGGTCCGAGCCGAGATCTCCGACAAGGTCCGGCAGGTCGAGATGGGCGGCGGTTCCCTCGCCGCGGGCGCGATCTGTCTGCTGGTCGCACTGTTCGTGCTGGCGCAGGCGCTCATCGTCGCCGTCGGGGAGCTGATCGGCGATGCCTGGGCCGCACTCCTCGTCGGGGTCATCCTCGCCGCGATCGGCGCCGCGCTGCTCGCCAAGGGTCGCCGCGACCTCGAACCAAGCAATCTCATGCCGAACCGTACGACCAACCAGTTGAACAAGGACGGCCAGCTCGTGAAGGAGCAGATCCGATGAGCGAAGACACCAACCGCCTCGAGAACGAGGCCGAATCCCATCGGGAGCGGCTCGATTCCACTCTCGACGAACTGCGCGGCCGCCTGTCGGTGGGCCAGATCGTCGACGAACTCTCTGGCTATGTGCGCCAGGGGCAGGGCGCCGACGCCGTGAACAATTTCGGCCGTCAGGTGCGGGATAATCCGCTGGCGCTCGGACTTGTCGGAGCTGGCCTTGCCTGGCTCTTCCTCGGCGACGGCGTGCGGTCGGAAGGACACCGCCTGACGAAGCGCTACGGCGACTGGCGCGACGATCGTGCCTATGACGACTTCGAGGAGGCGTTTCCTCCGGGCTCCGGTCCCGCACGCGGCGTTCCGGCCGGTTATCCGCGTCCCACGGAAGTCTACCCGCAGGGCGCCGGTCGTCCCGCGGCCGGCACGACCGGCGGCTCGATGTCCGGCGCGGCTCACAGCGCCGGCAGTGCCGCTTCCTCGGCGGCTGGCAGGGTAGGCGGTGCCGCCTCCGGCGCCGCAAACCGGATGGGTGATGCCGCCTCCTCGGCAGCGCACGGTGCCAGCAGCGCGGCGGGCTCGGTGAAGAGCGGCGCTGCGAGCCTCGCCTCTTCGGCCGGTGATGCCGCCAGCCGCGCGGGTAGCGCAGCAAGCGGTGCAGCCGGTTCGGCGGCCGATGCGATGCGTCGCGCCAGCCACGACGCGACCGACGCGGCAAGCCATGTCGGCAGCGCCGCTTGGGAAAGTGCTCGCCATGCCGGCGAATATGCCTATCGCAGCGGCCGGCGCGCCCGCCGTACCCTGCTCGACGCGATGCAGGACGAACCGCTGGTCTTCGGCGCGCTGGCGCTGGCGATCGGTGCTGCCGTCGGCGCCGCGCTTCCGCCGACCCGCCGGGAAGACGAGTTGATGGGCGATGCCCGTGACCGCGTGCGCGACCAGGCCTATTCCTATGGCCGCGACACGCTCCACCGGGCGGAACACGTCGCTGAAGCCGCCTATGACGCGGCCAGCAAGGAAGCCGATGCCAAGGGTCTGAAGCCCGACCCGAAATCCGGCGAGACGCTGGCCGAAAAGGCCAGCAGCGTCGCCCGCGCGGCGGGTGAGGCTGCCAAGGACGACGCCAAGAAGCAGAATCTCACCTGACGCTTCTCTCGGCATCGACCACATGATCTGGCGGCGGCCCCCGGGCCGCCGCCTTTTTTGTTGCTTCCGTGACGGGCGGAAGCCGGGAGGCGGGCGCGAAAGCGCAGCTTGCGTTTCGGCATCGCCTGCGTAGGATCGCGCGCAAGACGGCGACCAATCAGCCGCGCTTGCGCACGCCGCTCCTCGGGGCGGCGCAATCATTCCCGGGGAGGCAGATCATGGACAGACGCAAATTCATCGGCGGCGCAGCCAAGGGCGCGCTCGGAGCGGGCGCGCTCGGCATGGGTGCGGCGAGCCTCGCGGCTCCTGCCATCGCCCAGGACCGTCCCAAGGTCACCTGGCGCTGCACGTCCTCGTTCCCCAAGTCGGTCGACACGATCTACGGCGCGTCCGAGTTGCTGGCCCGCTACGTCCGCGAGGCGAGCGACGGGCAGTTCGATATCCAGATCTTCGCCGCGGGCGAGATCGTCCCGGGCGGGCAGGCGCTCGACGCCGTCCAGAACGGCACGGTCGAGATGGCGCACACGGCCTCCTACTATTATGTCGGCAAGGATCCCGCTTTCGCCTTCGGCACCGCGGTACCGTTCGGGCTCAACGCCCGCCAGCTGAACGCCTGGTTCTACGAGGGCGGCGGCAACGATCTTCTGAACGAATTCTACGGCAAGACCGGCGTCTATGGGCTGCCAGCCGGCAATACCGGTGCCCAGATGGGCGGCTGGTATCGCAAGGAGATCAACAGCCTCGAGGATCTGCGCGGCCTGAAGCTGCGAATCGCCGGCCTTGCCGGACGAGTGGTGGAAAAGCTCGGCGTCGTGCCGCAGCAGATTCCGGCCGGCGACATCTATGCGGCGCTGGAGCGTGGCACGCTGGACGCGGTCGAGTTCGTCGGACCCTATGACGACGAGAAGCTCGGCTTCCACCAGGTGGCCCAGTACTACTACTATCCCGCCTGGTGGGAAGGTGGGGCCGCGCTCCACATGATGTTCAATCGCGAGCAGTGGGAGTCGCTGCCGAAGCCCTATCAGGCAATGCTCGAATCGGCCTGTCAGGCGATCAACGCTTCCATGCTGGCCTCCTATGACTATCGCAATCCGCAGGCGCTGAAGCGTCTTGCGGCGGCCGGTGCGCAGCTTCGCCCATTCAGCCAGGAGATCATGCAGGCGAGTTTTGAAGCCGCCAAGGAAGTGCATGACGAGATCGCGGCGACGAACGCGGACTACAAGACGCTGCTCGACAGCCAGAACGCGTTCAAGCGTGACGCCTATCTCTGGGCGCAGATCTCGGAGTACAGCTTCGACACGTTCATGATGGTCCAGCAGCGCCAGAACGCGCTCTGATATTGACGGAAGCTGCTTCAGGCAGCTTCCTTTTCCCCGGCGACATCGCAACGACCGCGTTGCAATATGCGCAGGTAAGCCTACGATCTGCTTCGGGCTCGCCGGTCATGCCGGCGAGCGGAGGCAAGGCCGAGAGGCATCCGTCGCAGGGTCCGCATCCACGACAACATCTTCACCATTTCGCCGCCGCCTGGTCGAAGACCGGGCGGGGCTCAGGGAGTCCGTTCGCATGAACCGCCGCAAGTTCATCCAAAACAGCGCCGTTGGCGCATTCGGCGTCGCCGGTGCCGGCGCGCTGGCCGCCCCGGCCATTGCGCAGTCGCCGCCCAAGGTGCAGTGGCGCTGCACCTCATCCTTCCCGAAGTCGCTCGACACGATCTATGGCGGCGCCGAAGATCTCGCCAACTACGTCCGCGAGGCGACCGACGGGAACTTCGACATCCAGGTCTTCGCCGCCGGCGAGATCGTGCCGGGCCTTCAGGCGGCCGACGCGGTGAGCGACGGCACTGTCCAGATGTGTCACACGGCGTCCTACTACTATGTCGGCAAGGACCCGACCTACGCTCTCGGCGCCACCGTGCCGTTCACGCTGAACGCCCGCGGCCTGCACGCCTGGCTCTATTACGGCGACGGCATCACCCTGCTCAACGAGTACTTCAACGGCCAGGGCCTGCAGTACATGCCGGGCGGCAATACCGGTACGCAGATGGGCGGCTGGTTCCGGAAGGAGATCAACACGGTCGCCGACCTGAACGGCCTGAAGATGCGTATTGCCGGACTTGCCGGGCAGGCGATGCAGAAGCTCGGCGTGGTGCCGCAGCAGATCGCCGGCGGCGACATCTATCCGTCCCTGGAGAAGGGCGTCATCGACGCGGCGGAGTGGATCGGGCCCTATGACGACGAGAAGCTCGGCTTCGTGAAGGTTGCGCCGTATTATTACTATCCCGGCTGGTGGGAAGGGAGCCTGGCGCTCTGCTTCTTCAGCAACAAGGGCGAGTACGACGCCCTTCCGGACGCCTACAAGAGCCTGCTTGCCACGGCGGCCCGCGCCTCCACCATCGAGATGCTCGCCGAGTACGACTACAAAAACCCCACGGCACTGAAACGGCTGGTCCAGCAGGGGGCGCAGCTGCGTCCGTTCAGCCAGGAGATCATGCAGGCGAGCTTCGATGCGACGCAGGAGGTCTACGCCGAGATCAACGGCCAGAACGAGGCGTTCAAGAAGATCTACGATTCGATGGTGGCGTTCCGGAACGACACCTATCTCTGGCAGCAGGTCGGCGAATACACGTTCGACACCTTCATGATGATCAAGCAGCGCGAAGGGGCGCTGGTGCCGCAGGGCGGCTGATCTCGTCTGGTATCATCAGCAAGAAAGGGCCCGGACGCTTTGCGCCGGGCCTTTTTCGTTGGCCGATCGCCGACGGCCAGAACATGGTTAACCTTTGGTTAACCATAACGGCCGATGTTTCACCGATCGGACGATGTGCGGGCAGGTGCGCTGCCGCGGCGGCACACCCCTCTCTCGCACCCCTGATCGGGCGGCACCCGAGCCCGGATGATCCACGGCGGGCTGCCCATCGACGGAGGCCGATCATGTTCCCTGTCATCTCCATCGGGTCGCTGAAGGCCTCCGGCAGCGCCACGGTCGCCCTGACCCTCGCCAGCGTGGCCGCAGCGGCCGACATTCCCGTCACCCTGATCGATGCGGCGGAAAACGAGGAACTTGCCCGGTGGGCCGCCAAGCCGGGCCGGCCGGACCGGCTGCAATTCGAGCCGACGAGCAGCGTCGCCTGCATCGCGCCGATTGTGAGCGAGGCGCGCCGTCGCGGTGCCATCGTCATCATCGACGCCGGCGAGGCGGAAGAAACCCTTCGCGCCGCGGCAGGCCTTGCCGATCGCGCGCTGATCCCGGTGCGTTTCTCGCCGCTCTCCGCCTATTCGGCCCTGGTGACCGACCAGTTGCTGGCGGCCGATTCCCGGTTCGGTGAGAGGCGCGGGAACCGCTGCTTCGTCGCTAGCGCGGTGACCGCCGTCGGCAGCGGGATCGCCCGGAGCATCGAGGCGATCATCGGCACCAGCGACACGCCGCGGCTGCCGATCGGCCTGTCGCAATGTGCCGCGCACGAGGCTCCCTTCGTCCACGGCGGGACGATCTTCACGCTCGACGATACAGCAGCCCCCGGTCTCGACCGTGCCCGGGTCGAAGCGGCCAGCTTCGCCCATGCCGTCGGCATCTTCGGTGGAGCGGCGGTGGAATCCGATCCGGTGCCCGTGATCGACGGGCTGCGCCGCGCCGCCTGAGCCGGATCAGCCGTCGGCGGGCACGAGGATCAGCACGCGCAGGTCGTCGGTCGGCAGGTAGTCGTGCTTCTCCACCTGGAACGTCGTGGGGCCGATCTTCTCGACGCCGCTGGCGCAGAAGCTGACGAGGTTCTCCGGCGCGCCCTTGTCCACGACCAGCCGGAAGGTTCCGATCGGCCGCGCCCAGTTGGCGCCGGTGACGAGGATGTAATCGAGCCAGCGTTCCTGGAAGGCGATCGAGCCGGGTGCCAGGCGCTGCGTCCGCCGCTCGACCGCGCGCATGAAATTGTCCTCGATGCAGTAGCGCCGGCGCATATCGGCGACCTCCGCG
>DASYHY010000090.1:0-1562 GCA_036252795.1 Aurantimonas sp.
CCGACGATCATCATCGGCACGAGCAGCACCACGCAGATCAGGCCGGCCACGGCCAGCATCCTCCCCGTCTCGTCGAGCAGGATCGACTGATCCATCAGGCGCGGCCCCGTGAACGGCCGGGGACCGCGAGGGCTCCCCGGCAGCGCATCACATCGCCGATGCAGGCGGCGCGAGTGTCCCGAGCCAAGCGACCAGTCCGAGAACCGCGATGACACAGGCGGTTTCGATCGCCAGACTTGTCCGCAGCGCGCCGAGGGCGCCCTTGTGATCGTCCGCTGCGATCGACCGCTCGAATGCCGGCGTGAGCCGGAAGCGATTGAGCGAGGCGAGCCCCAGCATGGCGGCGAATAGCGCCAGCTTTGCAATCAGGAGCTGACCATATAGGGTTGCAGGAAGCGCGATGACGTTGCCGATCCCGACCAGCATCCAGCCATTGACCAGGCCGGTGACGACGATCGTGCCAACCACCACCGTCCCGACTGCGCCGAACCCGTGCAGCGCACGGTGCGTCAGCCCCAGATGCGCCGCATCGACTCGCGACGCCGATCGCGTGACGAGCAGGATCAACCCCAGCAGCGCGCCGACCCATGCGCCCGAGGCGACCAGGTGGAGAATGTCGGCGATAAGGTGGACCCAGCCCATCGCCGCTTCGTCCATCGCGCCATGTCCGGTCCACGCCAGCGTTGCGAGCGCCACGCCCGAGCAAAGCACGACCACGCCCAGCCAGATGCCGCGCCCGGCCGCGACCAGCGCTGCCAGCGCCGCGAGGGCCAGCATGACCATGCGCAGCTTCCATGCTGCTCCGATCGCGGAACCGGTGAGCAGCGCACCGACCGCTTCACGGTCGATCGGCCAGACCGGCGTTCCGGCCATCGAGGAGGCCATCAGCACGACCCAGGCGCCTGAAAACAACAGGCTCAGGCCAGCGCTGGCGATGAGCCAGGGACGCAGCGCGAGCGCGTCGGCGCGCTCGCGCGTCCGCAGCCCATAGAGGCTGAATGCGGCAAGGCCGAACAGCGCCGCCAGCGTCAGGTAGAGCGCGAAGCGAACGCCGATCAGCGACCAGTCCCCCATCGCCTTACTTCACAGCGAAGGCGTAGGTTCCCGCGACCTTGTGGGTGTCGGTCGAGACGACATTCCACGCGACGCTATACCGACCCGATGGAAGCGGCGATTTCGGGGTGATGATGAGGGTCCGGCCATCGGACGAAAGCGCGGAGGTGCTGGCCATCTTCATCGCCGCCATGCCGGGCATCGCTGCCATCGTGAGATCGGCTTTGGAGAAGGCTGGCATCAGCTTCTCGCTGAAATGAAGTTCGATACGAGCGGGTTTCGCGACCGTCGCATTGGCGGCCGGCGACGCCGACACCAGCTTAGGATGGGCGTTCGCCGTTCCGGCGAACATGACGAGAGCGGCAGCGGCAGTCAGAACGGATAGGCGGCGCATAGGGGGCCTTTCGACAGGAGGGTTCCTGTCCTTCATTACGCGCCCCGATCGACCACCCCTCACGGATGGATTTGAGGGATGGGCGCGTCGCTTGCGTAATCCATGCTAGAGGGGT
>DASYHY010000091.1:0-22844 GCA_036252795.1 Aurantimonas sp.
GACGTCGCTGATCGTGGCGCTGAGCGCCGAGATCTGGATGGTCGGCGGGCCGGTGAAGCCGGCCGCCAGCGTGCCGCCCGCGGTGTCGAAGCCGCGCAGCTGCTGCGCGCTGGCAAGGTCGAGGCTGCCGCCGCCGCCGCCATTGGCGGCGTTGATGGTCGTCGTGCCGATCGGCACCAGGAGGTCGGCGCCGCTGGCCTCGGCGCCGCCGATCGAGCCGGGGTCGGACTGGGTGGCGCCGGTGCCGGTGCCGGTCTCGGAGAAATAGTAGACGGTGGCCGGCACGAAGCCGGCGCCGGGCGAGGCGCCCTCGAAGTCGACGTCGAGAAAGTTGTAGCTGCCAAGCGTCGGCGCGCTGGCGGCGTTGATCGGGGTCGTCGCCCGGATGCGACTGGCCCGGTCGGCCGCATCCTCGCCGTCGCCGTAGGTGAAGACGGCGTTGCTGGCGGCATCGACGAAGACGCCGGTGGCGAAGTTCTCAAGGCGGGACGGCGTGTCGGCGGCCGGGTCGGGCGCCGACGAGACGCCGATGCGGATCGTCTGCCCGCCGGTGACGCCGCGCAGGTCGATGCCGATCGAGCCGGCGGGCGGCGTGCCGCCGGCGCCGGTGGCGACCAGCGACCGGGCGGAGAAGGCGCCGGTAAGGGCGGCGCCGTTGAAGTCGAGCGCGACGGCACCCGCGGCGACGCCGCTGATGGCGACATTGCCGAAGCTGATGGCGCCGTTGGTCCCGGCAAGGTCGATGCCGTTGCCCACCGGATTGCCGATCGTCGTGTCGGCGAAGGACAGCCTGCCCGCGGCGCCGGAGAACGCGATGTTGGCTCCGCCGCCCAGCGTGAACGGCCCGCCGAAATCGTAGATGCCGTTGGCCTGGTTGAAGCGCAGGCCGATGCCGCTCGAGGCGCTGATCGAGGAAGCGGCGTCGAAGGTGATGCTGCCGGTGTGGCCGCCGCCGACGGACAAGGCGGCGCTCGAGCCGGTATGGGCAATGTCTGCATTGCTGCCGACCAGCGCGATGGAACCGCCCGTGACCGCCAACTGGCCGATCGCGAGATTCTCGAGCCGCCCGGTTCCGCCCGTCGCTGTCAGGCCGATCGAGCTGAGCTGGCTGTTCCGGAAGGTCAGTCCGCCGATGCCATTGCCGAACACGGCGGCGGCCCCGGCGCCATTGTCGATCACCACGCCGGTGAGCGTGTTGTTGTTGCCGAGGACCAGCGTGTTCCGGCCGCCCTCGGTGGTGGTCAGGCGCGGCGCGCCGCTGCCGGTTCTCGGGTTGCGGACGATGTTGGCGTCGATGCCGGTGAGCAGGAGATTGGCCGGCACGCCGCGACCGCCGCCCGTGTCGACGAGATCCTCGTTGAGGAAGCTGATGAGACGCTGCCCGTCGCCGAGCGTCAGCGAACCGGGCGCGCCCTGGATGGCGGCCCCGGCGTCGATGACGTTCTGGCCGGCGATCTGGTTGTCGACCAGGGCGATGACGTCGGCACCGCTGGCGGCCGCCTGGGCGAGCGTGCCGGGATCCTCCGCGGTGCCGTCGGCGATGGCCGGATTGTTGCCGCCGTCGGCATCGACGTAGAAGACCGTGACGCCGCTGATGTTGGAGATGTCGCCGGCGAAGGCGACGTCGCGGAGATTGTACAGGCCGGTCGCGGCGTTGAGGCCGGCGATTTCGAGCGGCCGTGCCGCCGTGATCAGACTGGCGCGGCCGTCGGCGTCGGCGGCCGAGCCGTCGCCGTACTGGAAGAGGCCGGTGGCGGCGGCGTTACGAAGGTCGATGCCGATGCCGACGCCGCTGATCCTGCCGGAATCGGCCGTCGTGACATCGAAGATGTTCGTCGTGCCGGAATAGTCGATGCCGACGGATCCGACGACGCCGGTGCCGGTGATGTCGAGCGTCTGGAAGGCCAGCGCCACCCGCGTCGAGGCGTATCCCGCCGCGTCGGTCAGGTCGAGCCCCTTGCCGGCGCCAAGGCCGGTGATGTCGACATTGCCGAAGCCGACCCTGCCATTGATCCCGGCGATGTCGATGCCGCCGGCCCCCGGATTGGCGATCGCCGTGTCGGCGAACGTCACCGTGCCGGCATTGTTCGCCAGGACGATGCCGGTGCCGCCGACATTCGTGATGCTCGTCGCGCCGAAGACGAGGTTGCCGGCGTTGTTGGTGGCGACGAGACCGTTGCCGGCCGCCCCGCTGATCGAGAGCGTGTCGATGACCAGTGCCGGCGCGCCGCTGTCGCGCGCCAGGATGCGGTCGAGGAAGACGCCGTCGGCGCCCCCTGATCCCTGGCGGGCGGCATTGATCGACGAGACCGTGCCGAAGCGTGCGGCGAGCAGCACCGGGTCGACATCGAGCGCCGCGCCGCCGGCGGTCCGGATGGCGCCGCCCGTATTGCCGAAGCTGAAGTCGCCGCCGGGCCCGCCGCTGTCCCGGATGAACAGGCCGGCGCCGTCCGCATTGGCGATCAGGAGGCTGGTGAAGGCGAGGTCGCCGGCCACCTGGTTGAGGCGCAGCCCGTCGCCGCGGATCGCTGCCGGATTGGTCTGGTCGCCGATTGTCAGGCCGCCCGCCGCGACGCGCTGGAAGCCTGGCATTCGCCGGTCGGCGTCGAAGGTGACGCCGTCGAAGAGGACGCCGCCGCCGCCCGCGCTGGCGACGGTGACGCCGCTGAAGCCGGTGACGGTGGTCGAGCCGCCGCCAAGCCCGTTGACGGCGACGCCTGGGCCGCCGACGCCCGAAACCGACAGCCCGTCCACGGAAAGCGTGTTCGTGCCGGCATCGTTGACGATCGAGATGCCCGCCACCGCGCTGCCGCCGATGGTGGCCTGCTGAAGCGCCAGCGCCTCGACATTCGTGCCGGCGATCCCGTTCAGGCCGCCGGTGATGGTGAGCGACTGAAGCCGGTTGTTCGCCGCGAGGGTGATCGTGTTGGCTGTCGGAACGCCGACGATCACCGGCGCGATCTGCCCGAGCTGGAAGCTGGTGATCGTCCCGTCGGCGAGTTGCACCGGGATGGCGACGCCGCCGCCCACCAGGCGCTGGCCGCTGGCCAGCGCGACACCCGGCGTATCGATGGTGCCGTTGTTGCCTTCCGCGACGACCGTGCCGCCAGCCCCGGCGCGCTGCACCGCGTCGGCGAGCGTCGTCGGATCGTCCGCCGTTCCCTTGCCGAACTTGTCGGCGCCGTCGGCGAAGTAGATCGCCTCGAGCGGCCGCCCGGTCAGCGGGTCGGTGACGACCCGTGGCGCGAAGCTGCCGACCTGCGAGCGGGTGCGCTCGGACGTGTGGATGCGCGTCGTTCTCACCACGCGCTGCGTCATCCGCTCCTCGAGCGGGGAGAGCGTCCTTGCGTTGGCGGCGGTCCGGACGGGGGCGCCGAGGGGAATGCGCAGCCGGGCTTCGCCGGCGAAATTGGTGCCGTGCTCGTCGTCGTGGGTGAGGCCCGCCGAGAGGATGAGCTCCGCCCCTGGCAGCTTGTCCCCCATGATGTCGCGGACGCTGTATTCGAGCCGGCCGCTGACGCCGGTGAAGCTGTCGACGCCGTCGCCGCCGTAGTGATAGGCGCCGGCAAACGCCTTCAACTGGTCGTCGAGACGGTCGAAGCCGATCGGCAGGTTGACGCCGATCTCGCCCTCGACCCCGCTCAGGGGGACCTCGTCGACGGTGATGCGGCGGTTCGCCGCCTGCTCGACCAGCCGGTTGTCGAGGAGGGTCAGCGTTCCCGGCTGGCTGATCGCCACGGTTTCATCGAAGATCCGGCGCGCGCCGGAAAACGGCAGCTGCACGTTGATCCGCGCCTCGGCGGACGTCCCGATGGCTTCGGCGCCGAGCGAGATCGCGCCGAACGTGTTCTCGTCGTCGGTGCGGGTGACGTCCACGGCGACGATGCCGCCCAGGATCAGGTCGGGCGTCACGATCTTGCGGTAGCCGAGGCCAAAGGTCCCGTAGACTTCGGAGTCGAAATCGCCGTTGATCCCGGCATCGATGAAGATCATCGAGTCCTGGTTCTGCAGCAGCGGGATGAAGAACTCGACGCCGGCTGCGGAGTGCTCCTGCGCGGTCCGCCCGACGATGTCGGCATGCGCTCCCCAGAGCGGGCCCGAGGCGGCGGGGCGATCCTGCGCGCCGGCCGATCCGCCGGCCGTGACGCAGACGAGGGCGGCCAGGCAGGTGCTGGCCATCAATTGCCGCGATTGCAGAGAACGCATGACCTGCCCCCTCCGAACCGCCCCAGCCGGTCGGATACTGTTGCGCTAATAAGCACAACTTCGGGGAAGTGCGTAGATGCCCTGCGGCGAATATTGCGGTTTCGTTGCGTGACGGAGCACCAACGGCGATGGTGGAACTTTCGAACTGAAGTTCAAGGCATTGAATGGATGAATCAATCAGGAATAGTTGCACAAAGGACGCAGTCCCCCTGTTTCCGTCGGACGGTGCGTTTCGCCAGTTCTTAACCTGCGCAAGTTCCGGAATCCTGTGCCCAATATCAGCTCGGGGGTATTCTAGCGCAGAACAATAGACGGACCTTGGAGGCACTGGTTCAGGCACCGGATCAGCGGCGGGAAATCCTCGGCCGCCGTATCCGAGGGCCTGGTTACCCTCGGCAGATAACCTAACGGGACGTTCGGTAGCTCCGCCTCCTGCCCGGAACCGGTCAAGGGAACCCGCTACCGGAGGTTGTACATTGCCTTGGGGCTCAGGAGAGGCGACGGATGGGGCTGGTCGCGCGCGAGAACCCGCCCGGTTTGGTCCGGGGCGGCGCGTAGCCGCCGCGTCTCGATGTCTTCAGGCCGAGCGAGACCGCCGCCTCGGCGAGCTTGATCGCGGCCGCCACTCCCTCGATCACAGGCAGGCCGTGCCGGGCTGCAAGCTCGGCGGCGAAATCCGCCATGCCGGCGCAGCCAAGGACGATCGCTTCGGCGCCGTCGTCTTCGATCGCGCGGGCGATCTCCTGCGAGATGCGCCGGCCGGCGGCCGCCGGATCGGCTTCCAGCGCCAGCACCGGCAGTTCGCTGGCCCGCACGCCGCAGCACAAGGCGGCGAGGCCGTTGCGCGCGAGATTGTCCGAAAGGATCGGCACCGAGCAGGCGAGGGTGGTGATTACCGCGAAGCGACGCGCAACGAGGCTCGCCATATGCGCCGCCGCCTCGCCGATCCCGATCACCGGCCCATCGACGAGCGAGCGGGCGGCGTCGAGGCCGGTGTCGTCGAAGCAGGCAATCACAAAGGCCGCGGCGCCGTCATCCTCGGCAGCGGCGAGCGCCTGCAGCAGTCCCGGCACGGCCAGCGCCCCGTCCACGTGGCCCTCGATCGAGGCCGGGCCGCCGTCGTTCTGGTAGGCCATGATCGTCGTGCCCGGCCCGGCCGCGCGGCGCGCGGCCAGAGCGATCGTCTCGGTCATCGAACGCGTCGCGTTCGGATTGATGATGGCGATGCGCGTAGGACTTTCAGGCATCGGCGGGTTCTTGTCCGGCAGGGCCACGCCGTACCGACTGCGCCAGGACGCACTGCTGGTGGGGCCGAACGGCTGGGGGCTCGAGGCGAAGGATCGGCAAGGCGGGCACTCCGTGCGTGAGCTGGACCTTTGCTCGTCAAGCAACAGCCGTGCCAGTCGGTGGATCTTCCGACCGGGCGGCCCGGGGCGGAGCATCGCAGGAAGAAGTCCGCGCCAGGCGGGGACCCTCGCGGCAGAATTGCGGTCGCTCTCAGCCGGTCGTCTGCAGCGGCACGGCGAGCGTAAGATCGACGCCGGCCGAAAGGTAGCTGTCCAGCGCTTCCTCCGGGATCGGGCGCGAGAAATAGTAGCCTTGGCCGACCCGGCAGCCGAGCGACCGCAGCACCAGCAACTGCCCCGTGGTTTCGACGCCTTCGACGATGCAGTCGAGAGAGAGGTTGCGGCAGAGCCCGAGGATCGTCTTCACGACGTCGCGGCTGGACCCGTCCTCCTCCAGGCCGATCACGAAGCTTCGGTCGATCTTCAGCTTCTGGAGCGGCAGGCGGTGCACATAGCTGAGGCTGGACTGGCCAGTGCCAAAATCGTCGAGGGCGAGGCCTGCCCCCATGGCGTTAAGCACCGTCAGGGACCGCTTCGCCTGGTCGAAATCGCGCATTACCGCCGTCTCGGTGATCTCGAGATCGAGACGCGAGGGAGGAAGGCCGCTATTCTCGATCACGTCGACCAGGATGGCGATCTGTTCCGGCGAGGCGAGATCCTGGGCAGACAGGTTGAACGAGAGCCGTATTCCGTCGGGCCACGACCGGGCGGCAGCCAGAGCCCGTCGCAGCAGCAGGGGCGTCATCCGCGTGATCATGCCCGAACGTTCCGCGACGGGAATGAAATCGCCGGGCGAGACGAAGCCGAGCGTCGGGCTCGTCCAGCGGGCCAGCGCCTCGAAGGCCAAAGTGCGGCCCGTGTCGAAGTCGACGATCGGCTGGAAGGCGAGGGCGAGTTCCCGCTCCATGTCCGCGTGGCGGAGCGCCTGCTCGATGCAGCTCACCTGGCGAATCGAGGTCTCGTGGGATTTCGAGTAGACGACCGGCGCGCCCCGCGTATTCGCCTTGGCGAAATAGAGGGCGTAGTCTGCACATTCGTATAGCGCCTCGGCATCCAGTGCGGCATCGGGGAAGATCGCGAGTCCGAGCGAGCCGGATACCTGCGCGGTGACGGCGGGCATCGTGTGGGGTGTCCGCAGCACCTGGCACAAGCGGGCGCCCAAGGCTGCCAGCGCCGCGTCGCCAAGGGCCTCCTCGATGATGATCCCGTACTCGTCGCCGCCGAGGCGTGCGACGAAGACCTGCTCGTCCACGCCCGTCAGGCGCCTGCCGGTCTCGATCAGGACCCTGTCGCCAATCGCATGGCCAAAGGCGTCGTTGACCGGCTTGAATCCGTCCAGGTCGATGACCCCGACGGCGACGCGGCTGTTGCGCTCGGCTGCCCTCGCCGTCGCTTCGTGAAGGCGCGCGAAGAACTGCCGCCGGTTGGGCAGACCGGTCAGTCCGTCGAGATTGGCGAGGCGGAGGTTCTCGTCGCTGAGGCGCTGGGTCTCGATCTGCCGGGCCTCCAGCGACAGGCGCGACTCGACGAGGTCTCGGAAGGCCCGGTGGTAGGAGAGCATGATGATCGCCAGCGCCACGGTCACCACCGCCATGTTGACCGCGATGGCGAGGAACACCGGTATGCCGGTTCCGACGAGATAGGCGACCATCGGGATGACGACGATGCAGGCGAGCATCAGCGAGGCTTCGCGCAGATGCATCAGGCAGAGCATGCAGCCGACCGTGGTGAACGCCATGAAGAAGGCGACATGCGCGTTCTGGTAGCCGTCGCCATAGGGGAAGAGGCTGAGGGCCCAGGCCGTGAAACCGACGCCGAGAACCGCGGCGAAGACCAGCGTGCTCTTCAGCATGGCCCGTGCGCGCTCGGGATCGATGTAGATGTTGCGCCTGCGCCACCACGCCACCAGCCGCAGGATGCTGCTCGCGCACAGGATCGAGGGCACGAGGAGGGTGAGGGTCCACGGCGCCGCGCCAAGATGGCTCCAGGCAACCCCCAACGTGTTGAGGATGACGATGGCGTACATGAGCGGCACCTGCCGCGAGAACGCGGCGGCCTGCGCCTGCAGCAGTGCCGGGTTGCGCGGGGCAGCCGGCATCGTCAACCAGGATACCATTGTCCGCCTCCCGTAACGTCACGCGACCTTGCATGCCGGAGGATTAAGGATCGGTGAGCGGCAAGGGCTGGAGGGCGTGTCGAATCCGGTGCCGCAGCAGGGCCATGGCCGCCGGGCGACGGACGTCGACTTGGGGACGGCGTGCACCGGCGGGCTGGGACCGCGAGGCCAGCTCCGCCCCACCCGGCCGCAAGACGTTTCGATCGGCAAAGGCGCGGCCCACATCCACGGCCCCGCAGGAACCGCGTCTGCCCGCGCGCATTGATCGCACGACGGGAGAAAACTATGGCCGAACCGCGCAACCGCGCTCTGAGCGAAGTCCTCGATCGCCTGGAAAGTGCAGCCCACGACGACAGCATCACCGTGCAGGAGGTGGTCGACAAGCTGGGACACCGCTCGTTCGCCGCGCTCATGCTGATCTTCTCGCTGATCTCCACCTCGCCGGCGAGCGCGATCCCCGGCATCACCGCGACCGTTGCGGCGATCGTCTTCATCCTCGTGGTCCAGATGATAGTCGGGCGCGATAGCGTGTGGCTGCCGGACTTCGTCACCAAGCGGCGGATGTCCACCGAGAAGCTCTGCAAGGGCATCGGATGGGTGCGCCCGCCGGTGCACTTCGTCGAACGCTTCCTGAAGAAGCGGATGACGTTCCTGCTGCACCGGCCCTGGCTCTGGCTGCCGATGCTGCTGATCCTCGGCCTGACCCTGTTCATGCCTTTCATGGAGGTGGTCCCGACTTCGGGCTCCATCGCCTCCGCCGTCATCGCGCTGTTCGCCGCGGGCCTGCTGACGCGCGACGGCCTGCTCGTTACGGTATCGATGCTGCTGCTGCTCGTGGTGCCGGTCGTGGTCTGGACGCAGTTCTACTGACGCGGTCGCCGGCGCGGGAAGCCTGTGCGAGCGCCGTTACGCATCCCCCGCTTCCTGGGCCGTTCCTTCGGCGCCGGCGAAGTTGAAGGCGGAGTCGAGCATCGCGAAATGCGAGAAAGCCTGCGGGAAGTTGCCCGTCATGGTCTTGCTCTGGAAATCGTACTGCTCGGACAGGAGTCCGACATCGTTGCGCAGCGACAGCAGCCGCTCCATCAGCGCCTCGGCCTCCGCGCGTCTGCCCTGCAGGAGCTTGTTGTCGGCGAGCCAGAAGCTGCAGGCGAGGAAGGCACCCTCGCCGGTCGGAACGCCGTCCTGTGACTGGGCCGGATCGTAACGCAGGAGAAGCCCGTCCCGGGACAGTTCGCATTCGATGGCAGCCGTCGTCGAGACGACGCGAGGATCGTCCGCCGGCAGGAAGCCCACCAGCGGCATCAGAAGGAGGGCGGAGTCGAGGGCCCTGGAGCCGTAGAACTGGACGAAGGCCCCGCGTTCGGCGTCGAAGCCGCGCTCCAGGATCTCCGCCCGGATCTCCTCGCGCAGACGCCGCCACCGGCCGACCGGCCCTTGGAGACCGAAGCGTTCGGCCGACCGGACCGCCCTGTCCAGCGCGACCCACGACATGAGCTTGGAATGGACGAAATGCCGGCGTCCGCCACGCACTTCCCAGATCCCCTCGTCGGGCTCGCGCCACACCTGCTCGAGCTGCTTCATCAGCTCGGTCTCCAGGCCTGAAGAGGCCTCATCCAGCGACAGGCCGCCGGCCCGGGCATGGTAGAGCGCATCCATGACGCTGCCGAAGACATCGACCTGAAGCTGCTTGTAGGCGGCGTTGCCGATACGCACCGGCCGCGAATCGGCAAAGCCTGGCAGCCACTCCAGCACCACCTCGTCGTTCCGGTGCTCGCCGCCGATGCCGTAGAGCGGCTGGATCTGCGAAGCCGCGCCGGCGACCGCCCGCAGCAGCCAGCCGCCCCAGGCCTCGGCCTCCTCCCGGTAGCCGGCATTGATCAGCGACAGCAGCGAGAAGGTGGCGTCGCGCAGCCAGCAATAGCGATAGTCCCAGTTTCGCGGGCCGCCGAGCTTTTCGGGCAGCGACGTGGTGGGGGCCGCCACGATGCCGCCGGTCGGGCGGTAGGTCAGCGCCTTCACGGTGATGAGCGAGCGCGTCACCGCTTCGCCCCATCGACCGTCATAGCGACAGTGGTTGGCCCAGTGCGTCCAGTAGCCCTCCGTCTCGCGCAGCGCCCTCTCCGGCTCGCAGGGGCGGGGCGAGGGCAGGTGCGAGGCCTCGTAGACGAGGGTGAACGGGACCCGCTCGCCCGCACTGACGGTGAACTCGGCGACCGTGGTGAAATCCTCGCCCCGCGTCGGAACGGGCGTCGCCAGGAGGACGGCGTGCGGCCCGGCGACGGCGCGGATGCCCCTGCCATCGACCTTCCTCACCCAGGGGATGATCCGCCCGTAGTCGAAGCGGACCGCGAGATCCATCCGCATGCGGACCTGGCCGCGCCGGCCGACCACCAGGCGCACGAGGTCCGAGACGTTCCGGTCCTTGCGGATCGGCATGAAATCGATCAGCGACACCGCGCCGTCCGGCGTCTCGAATTCGGTCTCCAGGATCAGCGTGTCGCCCCGGTAGCGCCGCGAGGTGCGGGTGACCTCGCCCGTCGGCGCGATCTTCCAGCGGCCATGCTCCTCGTTGCCGAGGATGGCGGCGAAGCAGGCGCCGGAGTCGAAACGCGGCCAGCACAGCCAGTCGATCGAGCCGTCGCGGCCGACCAGCGGAGCGGTCTCGCAATCGCCGATCATCGCGTAGTCGCCAATGTTCCTCTGCCGGTTCATGCTTCGGGGTGCCTCGTCTGCATGTCGTCCCTCGGATCCCCCGTCACCGCCGAAGCCGCGGAAGACGATGCCGCGCGCCCCGGTCGTCGCCCGATGCGAGGGAGGCGCCGATCGCGGCGCCGGCCAGCCCGCCGACCAGGCACAGGCCGACCGCCAGGGCGGCCCGGGCCTTCGGCGCCGAGATCAGCAGCGCGTCGGGCTGCGCCTCGTCGCCGAAGGAGCCTTCGGTCCGATGTCCGGACGTCACGGGCCGGAAGAGGTTGTCCAGATGATCGGTCGGCACGTCCCGCGCCCGCGCCTGCCCGTCCACCGCCTGGCGGGCCAGGTAGCGGTCCATGAATCCGGGAAACAGCATGTTGCCGAAGATCACCAGCGGCGTCATCCGCCCGAGCCAGTATTCGCGGGTGGGCCGCCGGGCGGCATGGACGATCGCGCGGGCAGCCACGGCCGGTGCGAAGACCGGCGCCACCGGACGCGGCATCTTGCGCCGATGCGTCCGCGCCCAGTCGAATTGCGGCGTGTTGATCGCCGGCAGGTGCACCGCCGTGATCCTGATGCCGCTCCCGGAATGGTCGAGCTCGGTGCGCAGCGAATCGGTGAAGCCGCGGATCGCGTGCTTGGCGCCGCAATAGGCCGATTGCAGCGGGATCCCGCGATAGGCGAGCGAGGAGCCGACCTGGACGATCACGCCGCGGTCGCGCTCGCGCATGTGGCGCAGCGCCGCCATCGTGCCGTGCACGTTGCCCAGATAGGTCACTTCGGTGACGCGCCTCACCTCCTCCGGCGTCAGATCCTTCACGGGGGAGAATACCGTCGCCATCGCGTTGTTGACCCAGACATCGATCGGCCCGAGCCGCGCCTCGCAGTCGCGCGCCGCAGCGAAGACCGCGTCCGCATCGGCGACGTCGAGAGGCAGGATGATCGCCTCGGCGCCGGTGGAAGCGAGTTCGGCCCGGGTAGCCTCGAGCGCGTCCCTGTCGCGGGCGATGAGGGCGAGCTTCGCGCCGGCCGCCGCGAAGGCCAGAGCCGTCGCCCGGCCGACGCCGGCGGACGCACCGGTGATCACCACCACCCGCCCCTTCAGATCCGCTGCCTCGTGATGTCCCATCTGCGCCACGCTCCGGCCGTTGTGTCGTCTCGTCCAGTCGCAACGGTAACCGGGGACGTGGCCGCATGTTCCGACCCCGGCTTCGGCCGGCAGCAGGCTTTCGGCTGGCTTTCTGTCGGAAGGCCCCGATCGAGGGCGCTTGGGACCTCCGAGGCGCGGCCGGGTTGTCGCGGACCGGACAGGCGGACATAGTGCCCACCGGCCACTGCCGCGGGAGAGGGCGTATGGATCTGATCTACGGGTTCTTCGGACTGATCGAGGACCTCACCTGGGGGTGGGCGCTCATCCCGATCCTGGTGATCTTCGGCATCTTCATCACGGCGATGACCGGCTTCGTCCAGTTCCAGTTCTTCGGCCGGATGTTCCGCGTGCTGTCGTCGAAGAACCAGACGGGCGACCCGAACGCCATCAGCGCGCGGGAGGCGCTGCTGGTCTCGGTCGGCGGAAGGGTCGGCGGCGGCAACATCGCCGGCGTCGCCGTCGCGATCACGCTCGGCGGACCCGGGGCGGTGTTCTGGATGTGGGCGATCGCCCTCGTCGGCATGGCGACCAGCCTCGTCGAGTCCTCGCTCGCGCAGCTCTACAAGCGCTCGGCGGGCGACGGCACCTACAGGGGCGGCCCGGCCGGCTACATCCTCTACGGGCTCGGGCACCAGTATCGCTGGCTGGCGATCCTCTACGCCGTGTGCCTGCTCCTCTCCTTCGCGCTCGGGTTCAACGCTTTCCAGGGCAACACCTTCGCCGGCGCCGTCGACGACAGCCTCGGCATCGACCGCATCTGGAGCGCGCTGCTGCTCGCCGTCCTCAGCGGCTTCATCGTCTATGGCGGCATCAAGCGTATCGCCAAGGCGGCGGACGTCATCATTCCGGTCATGGCGATCAGCTATATCGCCATGGCGGTCCTGATCATCCTGATGAACATCTCCGTGCTTCCCGGCGTCATCTGGACGATCGTCTCGAACGCCTTCGGCCTCGAGGAGGCGGTGGGCGGTGGCATGGGCGCTGCCATCGCGCAAGGGCTGCGCCGCGGCCTCTTCTCCAACGAAGCGGGCCTCGGCTCGGCACCCAACGTCGCGGCGACGGCGCTCGTGCGGCACCCGATCAGCCAGGGGATCACCCAGTCCTTCTCCGTCTTCATCGACACGATCGTCATCTGTTCCTGCACCGCCTTCGTCATTCTCCTGAGCCCGGTCTACATGCCGGGCGCCGAGATCGACGGCGTCGTGCTGACGCAGCAATCGCTCGTGAGCCATCTGGGAGAATGGGCGCAGTATTACCTGACCTTCGCCATCCTGCTCTTCGCCTTCAGCTCCATCATCTACAACTACTATCTGGGGGAGGTGGCGCTCGGCGTGATGACGACGCACCCGGCCTCGCTGCACGTCCTCAGGATCGCCGTCGTGGCGATCGTCTTCCTCGGCGCCACGGCGCCCGGCGCGACCGCGGTGTTCTTCTTCTCGGACCCGCTGATGGGCGTCCTCGCGCTGGTCAACCTCGTCGCCATCATGATGCTGTTCCCCGTGCTCATGCGGATACTCGGCGACTTCAGGGCGCAGCTGAAGGCGGGCGCGCAGCGGCCGGTCTTTGACCCCGCGCGATTCCCGGACCTGGATGTCGACCCCACGGCGTGGCCGGACGCGCATCTGGCGCAGCCGGTCGCGGCGCCGGCCGCGCGTTAGGCGGGTTCCTTATGGACTCGCGCTATAGCGGAACCAAGCCGCAGCCGGAGGGACAGAGCGCTCTCGAAAGGGCAGGTGGCGGAGGAAACCGGACCGGGAGCGAGGGTTCCTCGCCCGGACGTTGCCGTTCACGAACGCCGCCACCTCGGCGCATCACCTGCCTGGCTGCAGGCACAGCCTTCCTCGCAATGTGCGGGACGCTTCCTGCTGATGCGCAAGACCCGGACCGGTTGCTGTTCTACGATGACAACGGTTTGAAGCTGCGCGGCCACTTCCAATCCGGTTTGAACGCGGTCGCCGAAAACAACCTCTTCTGGGATCTTGCCGCGACGACAGCACCAGGCAACGGCTTTGACCCCGATACGGAATGGCTGGAAGGCTACATCAAGCCTGGACTCAGTTTCGAGTATCAGCCTGAAGCCGGCCCGGTCGTCTACGGAAAGCTCTCCGCCGTGTCGTCCTACACGTGGGGGACGGACGCCTTCGACACCGGCGATACCGGCGCCACGACGCTCGAGGAAGCCTATCTCGCCATCCGCAGCGACCTCAGTACCAGCCTGGCATATGATCTCTCGCTGGGGCCGCGTGAGTTGACGCTTGGATCAGGCATGCTGATCGCGAGCGGTGCAGCAAGCGGTTTCGAGCGCGGCGCGCTCAAGTTCGGCCCGCGCGAGGCCTGGGAAATGGCCGCGATCGGACGCCTTCTTCGGGAAACTTACCGGGACAGGCTTTTACCTCGACCCGAACGAACTGCCCTCCACGGACGGCAACAACGAGCTGGCAGGCTTCGACCTGCGCTTCGACGACCCGCTGGGCGGCTATCTCGGAACCACATTCGCGAACGTGCTCGAGTCCGGATCACCCTATCCGCAGGCTGGGCAGGGTGGGGTGGGGGCGCCAAGGGTGATCCCGGGTGCCCGCGAGGGGACCAGCACGTTGAACGTCTATGCCAAGACGAACCCGGTCGCGGGCGCCTTGGAGAATTGGACCTTCATGGGGCGATGTCGCGTATCAATGGAACGATGCTATTGACCTCCAGGCTTGGGCCGGGCGCGTGACAGCCGGATATGCCTTCGTGGACTTCACGTGGTCGCCGAACGTCACGATCGGCTATCAGACCTTTTCAGGGGACGATCCGGACACGACCGGTCTGGAGCGGTTCGACCCTCTCTACTATGAGGGTAGCCCAAGCGGCTGGGCGACGGGATCCAAATCCGCCTCGACCTTCATCAATTCGAACGTGAACGCGCTGACTGTGGCGCTTCGGGTGCAGCCGACACAGCGCGACACGCTGACCCTACGCTATGCCCATATCCGGGCAAACGAGTTGAACAGCCCGGTCCAGTTCGGGCAGGCGACCCGCGTCGACGTCGACGGCAACGTCGTCTCGGGCGTGACCCATGCCCATCTCGCCGACGACCTGTTCCTCGAGTACAGCCGCATCATCAATCGCAACACGTTTCTGACAGCTGGCGCCTCGATTTCCTTTCCGGGCGCCGGGATCGACGATGTGATCGGCGGGAGCGCGGACCCCTGGACGGGAGGATTCATCAATATCGTATTCAACTATTAGTCTCGTCGCCCTGGCCATGGGGGCTGCAACGTCACTCGGAGCTTCGGGGGGCGCGAATGCTCAGTCGGTGCCGCTATCGGCGCAGGAGTCCGACCCCAAGGCGATGGGCTGGATGCAGGGATTTCCTCCGCCGCCCGACAAGCTGATCACGCAGCCCGATTCCAACTATTTCAGCTTTCCCAAGCTGCGCTGGTCAGTGTGCCACCTGCGCGAGTTCCTGCCAACGGAAGAGATCAGCCGCGGACTGGGGGCGCCAATCCCGCTCGACTACCCCCCGCCCGCCGAATTCGAGGACCTGCGGCAGCAGATCGACGCGCTCATCTTCGCGCCGATGAACGGCGACGAGGCGATGACGTGGGAGACCTCGCTCTACGCCAACTACACCGACGGGATGCTTGTAATTCACAAGGGTGAGGTGGTCTATGAGCGCTACTTCGGGTGCCTGGAAGAGGACGGCAAGCACGCGATCATGTCGATGACGAAGTCGATCACGGGTCTCCTGGGCGAGATCCTCGTGGCCGAGGGAGTTCTGGACGACGCCCTGCAGGTGCGCGACGTCATCCCGGAAATCGGCGACAGCGCCTTTGCCACCGCCACCGTACGGGAGGTCATGGATATGACCACCGGGGTCCGGTATTCCGAGGACTATTCCGATCCCAACGCCGACATCTGGCTCTATTCAGCAGCCGCGAGTCCCCTTCCTAAGCCGGAAGACTACGAGGGTCCCAACGGGTACTGGGAGTACCTGCAACAGGTCCAGCCCGAGGGAGAGCATGGCGCGGCGTTCCATTACAAGACGATCAACTCCGACATGCTTGGCTGGATCATAAGCCGCGTCACCGGAATGGCGGTGACGGACCTTGCGTCCGAGCGGCTCTGGAGCCGCATGGGCGCCGAGCAGGACGCCTACCAGACGGTCGACGGCAAGGGTGTACCCTTCGCGGGCGGCGGAGTGACGGCCGGCTTGCGCGACCTCGCCCGCCTCGGACAACTGATGCTGAATGGCGGCCTGATAAACGGCGTGCGGCTCTTCCCCGCGGAAGTCGTCGAAGCCATTGCTGCCGGCGGCGACCAGTCAAGGTTCAGCGGCTTCCCGACGATCCCGAACGGCAGCTACACCAGCCAGTGGTGGGTCTTCCACAACGACCACGGCGCCTATGCGGCCCGCGGGGTGCACGGCCAGACGATCTATGTCGATCCGACGGCCGAGATGGTGCTGGTGCGCCTTGCCTCCTTCCCGCAAGCACAGAACGGCTTCATCGATCCGACGTCGCTGCCTGCCTATCAGGCACTGGCGGAGTTCCTCATGTCGAGACAAAGGTGACGCCGATCTTTGCAGGGCCGCAAGCCGCCGTAGCATGACCTGGAGCGGCGACGTCAGAGCGAGGCACCACCGGCAGCAGTTGATTCCCGATAGAGATTGATGGCGGTGAGAGAGGGATTCGAACCCTCGATACGGTTTCCCGTATACACGCGTTCCAGGCGTGCGCCTTCAACCACTCGGCCACCTCACCGCAGGTCCGGGCCGGAAGTCGGGTGGTTGGTCCCGCTTCACTTGACCGTGCCGGGACTAGCCGGAACGGTTCGGGATCATCCCAGGGTCAACCGGCCGGGTGTCTCCGGCGCATCGGTCGGCCGGCGACGAAGCCCGCTACTCGAACGGCGCGGACTATAGCCAGAACGCTTCAGGGTTCAAGCGCCGATTTCGCTCGTGCCGCAGGAGCGGCGCATTGCCGGGGCGATGCGCCGTGCCCACATATACCGGCAAGCCGGCACGATGGGGGCGGGCGCCCCGCCAGGGCGGCAGGCGGCGCGCGGTGCTCCGCCGCAGGGCGTGGCGTTTCCGGAATCTGCGAGCGGAGCAGGGTGCGAATGCGGTTTCTTCTTCGTCTGGTCGGCAGCCTGTTCCTGGCGGTCGGCGTCGTGTTCGCGGTGGGCGACATCGCCCGCTCTCTGGCTGCCGACGCCACGCGCCTCTTGCCCGTGGGAGAATCGCTGGCGCTGCTCGGCGTGGATTTCGATCCGGCGGCGACCGGCAGCGCCACGGTGGCGGTCGCCTACGCCGCGATCAGCAACTGGTCGATGGCCGTGACCGCCGGCGCCATCGGCGTCGTGCTCCTGCTGCTCGGCCGCAAGCCGCGCCGCGTTCGCCGCGACGCCCTGCGGTGAGCCGATCTTGCCGACACTGGAAAGGATAAAGCCATGTACATACTCGACATGTTTTCCAAGAAGATGAACCTGCCCACCGGCGCGGACGCCCTGCCCGGCCGCGACGAGGCGATCCCCACCGCCGAGCGTCATTTCGTCAACGGCAACCCGATCAAGGGACCGTTCCCGCAGGGAATGGAGACGGCCGTCTTCGGCATGGGCTGCTTCTGGGGCGTCGAGCGTAAGTTCTGGCAGCTGCCGGGTGTCTACGTGACGGCCGCCGGCTATGCGGCGGGCACCACCCCCAACCCGACCTACCAGGAGGTCTGCACCGGCCAGACCGGGCAGAACGAGGTCGTGCTCGTCGTCTATGATCCGGCGGTCGTCTCCTACGACGAGCTCCTCAAGACCTTCTGGGAGGGCCACGACCCGACGCAGGGCATGCGCCAGGGCAACGACATGGGCACGCAGTACCGCTCGGGGATCTACACGTTCGGCGACGACCAGCGCGAGGCGGCCGAGGCCTCGAAGACCCGCTACCAGGCGGCGCTGGCGAAGGCGGGCCACAGGGGCACCATCACGACCGAGATCGCGCCGGCGGGACCGTTCTACTACGCCGAGGAGTATCACCAGCAATATCTGGCGCGGAATCCGCGCGGCTATTGCGGCGTCGGCGGCACCGGGGTCGCCTGCCCGATCGGGGTGGGGGTCGAGGCGGGCTCCTGAGCCGCGCCGGACGGATGCGTCCGCGAGCTGTGGGGATCGCGTGAATTTCGGGTGATTCTTGCGCCACGGCGTGCCAGTCTTCGGGTACTCGCGGCGACCTGTCGGCGCGGCGGGGGCCGGCCGCAGCGTTCGGGCGGCTTCTCCCATCACCACAACGAGGGATCGCTGCACCCATGAAACAGTTCCTGGCCGGTCTCCTGGCAGCCACCATCCTGTCGGCGTCCGCGGCGTCGGCCGCCGATTTCGCGCCCGCCGTCCTCTACGACATGGGCGGAAAGTTCGACAAATCCTTCAACGAGGCCGCCTATAACGGCGCCGAGAAGTACAAGGCCGACACCGGCACCGAGTATCGCGAGTTCGAGATCACCACCGAGGCCCAGCGCGAACAGGCGCTGCGTCGCTTCGCCAGGGATGGCGCCAGCCCCATCGTCTCGGTGGGCTTCGCCCAGGCGGCGGCGCTGGAGACGGTGGCGGCCGAGTACCCCGACACGCAGTTCGCCATCATCGACGCGGTCGTCGACGCGCCGAACGTGCGCTCGATCCTTTTCAAGGAGGAGGAGGGCTCGTATCTCGTCGGCATCCTCGCGGCGATGAAGTCCGAGACCGGCAAGGTCGGCTTCGTCGGCGGCATGGACATCCCGCTGATCTCGAAATTCGCCTGCGGCTACAAGGGCGGCTTCAAGTCGGTCTCGGCGGACGGCGAGGTCTTCGAGAACATGACCGGCACCACCGGGGCGGCCTGGAACGACCCGGTCCGCGGCGGCGAGCTGACGCGCTCGCAGATGAACCAGGGCGCCGACGTCATCTTCCATGCGGCCGGCGGTACCGGTATCGGCGTGCTGCAGGCGGCGGCGGACGAGGGCAAGTTCGGCATCGGCGTCGATTCCAACCAGAACATGCTGTTCCCGGGCCATGTGCTGACCTCCATGGTCAAGCGAGTCGACAACGCCGTCTATGCCGCCTTCGACGATGCGCAGAAGGGCAACTGGACCGCCGGCACGCTCGTGCTCGGCCTGGAGGAGGACGGCGTCGCCTATGCCATGGACGAGCACAATGCCGATCTCGTCACCGCGGAGATGAAGGCAGCGGCCGAAAAGGCCCGCCAGGAAATCATCGACGGCACGATCACCGTGCACGACTACACCACCGACTCCAGCTGCCCTTACTGAGCCTTCACCGGCAGCGTGCGAAGGGGCGCCCGTCCGGGCGCCCCTTCTGCGCGTTCCGGCCCGGCGGCTCCGCGGTGCGGCCGGAAGCCCATGAAACCAGAGAAAGTCGCGCATGAGCGAAAAGGTGATCTTCGATACCGATCCGGGCCAGGATGACGCCGTCGCGATCCTGACCGCGCTCGCCTCGCCGGAAGCGATCGAGGTGCTCGGCATCGTCACCGTCGCCGGCAACATCCCGCTCTCCCACACCACCCGCAACGCGCTGAGCCTCGTCGAGCTCGCCGGCCGCACCGAGGTGCCGGTCTTCGCCGGCTGCGAGCGGCCGATGCTGCGCGAGCTTGTCACCGCGGAGCACGTGCACGGGCCGACCGGCCTCGACGGCCCGGACCTGCCGCCCCCTTCGGTGAAGGCACGGGGGCAGCACGGCGTCGACTTCCTGATCGAGACGATCCGCGCGCATCCGCCGAAGACGATCCGCCTGCTGGCGCTGGGGCCGCTGACGAATATCGGTGTCGCCTTCGCCAAGGCGCCCGATCTCGCGGCGCGGCTGAAGGACGTCGTCCTGATGGGCGGCGGCTATTTCGAAGCCGGCAACATCACGCCGGCGGCCGAATTCAACATTTATGTCGACCCCGAGGCTGCGGCGATCGTCTTCGCCAGCGGCGCGGCGATCACCGTGCTTCCCCTCGACGTCACGCACCAGATGCGGGCGACGCGGGAGCGCATCGCCGCGTTCCGCGATCTCGGCAACCGTTCGGGAGCCGCCGTCGCGGCGATGCTCGACTTCTCGCAAGGCTTCGACGTCGAGAAATACCAGTGGGAGGGCGCCCCGCTGCACGACCCTTGCGTCACCGCCTTCGTGCTGGCGCCGGAGCTATTCGCCGGGCGGGCGGTGAATGTCGAGATCGAGACCGGCAGCGCGCTGACCCGGGGCATGACGGTGGCCGACTACTGGGGCGTCACCGGGCGGCCGAAGAACGCGTTCTGGGTCCGCTCGGGCGATCCCGCCGCCTATTTCGCGCTGCTCGCCGAAAGGGTCGGCCGGCTGCCGTGATCGCTAAACCAGGGAAGGCCGGGCGGTTTCCCCCCGGCCCAATCTTCACCTGCGGTGTTTTGTCGGATCGACCAGACGGTAACGTTGACCGGCCTTCTCAGAGAGCGGCAGGGGTTCTCCCTTCACCACCGTCCGCTCGACTGCTGTCTTGCCCCCTCGCGGTCCTTCTAATCCGTACTGGCCTGAGCGGGGAGCTTTCTGACCGGGCTTGTAAGTAGTTTCACGAGATATGAGACGAACTCCCCGCTGGCGGGACCTCGGGGAAGCGGCGCCCGTTCACAACCTCAGATATCCTGCCCTGATTTATCCCGCCGAGGCGAGCCGCAATCTGAGCCTGGTTCATATCCGTATTCTCCCACAGAAACTTAATTTCTGCGGCCAGTTCCGATGACAACGGTGGACTCTTGCCACGCATGGAATGCGTCCTTTCAAGCGGCGGGATTGAAAAGATGCCTTGAACACTGTAGCGCTATAGCTGTTCACACTAAGCACACAGCGACTGTTGAGGCGGCGCACGCCGCTTCAACACCTCAACTAGCGAAGGCGAGCCCATTTCACTGGGGGCTCGTCTTCGTTTGCAGGGAGGCAGCAACCGGCATGCAAGTTACTTCGGTCGACTTTCCCGGGGAATAACAGTCCACTGCGTCAGGTCGGCCTCTTCGCGTGTACTGGTCTGAACCAGTACACGCGTTGCGAGGGTAAGCATAGACTTGCCGCCGAATTTTTTCTTCGGGTCCCCGTATTTTTGAATACGGCCGGACAGTTGCACGGCGGATTCTCCCCGACTCGGTGCCGCGGATCCTGGAGACGGTCCTCAATAATGCGGCGGCTTGGTCACTTCGGCCTTCGGCGTCGCCACGGCCTCCAGCGCCTCGAAGCGCTCCCCGAGCCCCTTCAGCGCTCGCTGGATGCGCTCGATCGTCTCGAAGGCCCGGCGCAGTTCCTCCGACAGTTCCTCGATTGTCTGCGCCTGGTGCGCCACCATGATCTCGAGGTCCTCGATGCGGCCGGTCTCCGGCTCGTCGGTCTGGCTCATCGGGCAATCTCCGCAAGTTTCGCCCGCAACGTCTCGGGCAGGGCCGTCGGGCGCCGCGTCGCCCGGTCGACATAGACATGGACGAAGAATCCCTCGGCCGCCGCCGTCTCGGCCTGGCCGCGGAACAGGCCGATCTCGTAGCGCACCGAGCTGTTGCCGATCCGCGCCGCGCGGATTCCGGCGGTAACCGGATCGGGAAAGGCGAGTTCGGCGAAATAGCGGCAGCCGGTCTCCGCGACGAGGCCGATCGTCCCGCCGCCATGGATGTCGAGAAGGCCGTTGCCGATCAACCAGCCGTTAACCGCGCTGTCGAACAGCTGGTAATGGACGACGTTGTTCATGTGGCCGTAGACGTCGTTGTCCGACCAGCGCGTGGCCATCGTGGCGAAGGCCGCATAGTCGCTGCGCAGGCCGGGCGCCGTCCGCCCCGCCGGTCGTTCTTCTGCGGCTGACATCGCTCCTCCTCGGGCCCTCGCTGCATCGCGGGAAGCGGCCCGTCCTGCCGCCCTATCGCACAAAACGCGGCGACTGCCGAGGCGCTTTCCGCTGGCCTTCGCCGGATGTGCTGACTAGTGTTCGGCCTCACGAGGGACGCGTTCAGAGTTTGCCCATGGCCGAGCCGGCGATCGAACTGGTCGACATCGACAAGAGCTTCGGGGCCGTGCGGGCCAATCGGCGGATCAACCTGACGGTCGAGCGGGGCACGATCCACGGCATCGTCGGCGAGAACGGCGCCGGCAAGTCCACCCTGATGTCGATCATCTACGGCTTCTACCAGGCCGATTCCGGCGAGATCAAAGTCGGTGGCCGGAAGGTCGCGATCGCCGATCCCGATGCCGCCATCGCCGCCGGCATCGGCATGGTCCACCAGCACTTCATGCTGGTGGAGAATTTCACCGTGGTCGAGAACGTCATGCTGGGCGCCGAGCAGTCGCCGCTGCTGCGCTCCGGCATCGCCAGGGTTCGCGCCGAGCTGAAGCGGCTCGAGGCCGAGCATTCGCTCGACGTCGATCCCGACGCCATGGTCGGGGAACTTCCCGTCGGGCGCCAGCAGCGCGTGGAGATCCTCAAGGCGCTCTATCGCGGCGCCGAGATCCTCATCCTCGACGAGCCGACCGGGGTCCTGACGCCGGCCGAGGCGGACCATCTCTTCGCGGTGCTCCGCCAGCTGCGCGACGAAGGCAAGACGATCATCCTGATCACCCACAAGCTGCGCGAGATCATGGCGATCACCGACCGCGTCTCGGTGATGCGGCAGGGCGAGATGGTGGCCACGCGCGAGACCGCCGCAACCTCCGTCGGCGAGCTCGCCGAGCTGATGGTCGGACGCCGGGTGCTCCTGACGGTCGACAAGGAGCCGGCGGCGCCGGGCGACATCCGCCTCGCCGTCGAGGGACTGACCGTGCGCGACGGGCGCGGGGTGACGATGGTCGACGACGTCTCGCTGACGGTTCGCGCCGGCGAGATCGTCGGGATTGCGGGCGTAGCCGGCAACGGCCAGTCGGAACTGCTCGAGGCGCTGTCGGGCATCCGCCATGCCGAGGCCGGGAAAGTCGTGATGGCCGGCCACGACATCGACCCGCGCGCCGGGGCCGATCCCGCGCTGCTGCGGCGGATGGGCTGCGCCCACGTGCCGGAGGACCGGCACCATATGGGCCTTGTCCTGGCCTTTGAGGAGAACGAGAACGCCATTCTCGGCTACCAGCGTGACGCGCGCTTCGCCCGCGGCCCGTTGCTCGACCGCGACGCCATGCGCCGCGACGCCCGCGAGAAGATTGAAGCCTACGACATCCGGCCGCCCGACTGCCGGCTCAAGACCGCCAGTTTCTCCGGCGGCAACCAGCAGAAGATCGTGCTGGCGCGGGAGCTGGAGCGGGACCCGGACGTGCTGCTGATCGGCCAGCCGACCCGCGGCGTCGACGTCGGCGCCATCGAGTTCATCCACCGGCGCATCGTCGCCATGCGCGATGC